>NZ_JBJJLA010000013.1:0-126977 GCF_045449715.1 Marinobacter shunpengi
TGGCCGTTGACAGGAATCGGTGAGGCTGTAGAATGCGCCCCACTTCGACGGACACGGCCCATGAGGCTTGAACGGGAAGGCGAAGTAAGCGGTTGTTTGATTTGGGTTTTTGCGGTTCAGGTCTTCTTCGGGAGCGGCGTTAAAAACCTTGAAATAATCGTTGACAAGGTGGCGATCTGATGTAGAATACGCGGCCTTGATTGAGCAGATGCTCAACGCTCTTTAACAAGTTGACCAAGTAATTCGTGTGGGCGCTGGCCGAGACTATCTGGCGACAGATAATCGAGGCAAGCGACTCGTCGAGAATGAGTTTTGTCTTGAGCAAGATTAGAGATCTTCGGATCTTGTATGATTTAAACTGAAGAGTTTGATCATGGCTCAGATTGAACGCTGGCGGCAGGCCTAACACATGCAAGTCGAGCGGAAACAGGGGGAGCTTGCTCCCCGCTGTCGAGCGGCGGACGGGTGAGTAATGCATAGGAAACTGCCCAGTAGTGGGGGATAGCCCGGGGAAACCCGGATTAATACCGCATACGCCCTTCGGGGGAAAGCAGGGGATCTTCGGACCTTGCGCTATTGGATGTGCCTATGTCGGATTAGCTAGTTGGTGGGGTAATGGCCTACCAAGGCGACGATCCGTAGCTGGTCTGAGAGGATGATCAGCCACATCGGGACTGAGACACGGCCCGAACTCCTACGGGAGGCAGCAGTGGGGAATATTGGACAATGGGGGCAACCCTGATCCAGCCATGCCGCGTGTGTGAAGAAGGCTTTCGGGTTGTAAAGCACTTTCAGCAAGGAGGAAAACGTGTTGGCTAATACCCAGCATGCTTGACGTTACTTGCAGAAGAAGCACCGGCTAACTCCGTGCCAGCAGCCGCGGTAATACGGAGGGTGCAAGCGTTAATCGGAATTACTGGGCGTAAAGCGCGCGTAGGCGGTTTGATAAGCGGGATGTGAAAGCCCTGGGCTTAACCTGGGAACGGCATTCCGAACTGTCAGGCTAGAGTATGGTAGAGGGTAGTGGAATTTCCTGTGTAGCGGTGAAATGCGTAGATATAGGAAGGAACACCAGTGGCGAAGGCGGCTACCTGGACCAATACTGACGCTGAGGTGCGAAAGCGTGGGGAGCAAACAGGATTAGATACCCTGGTAGTCCACGCCGTAAACGATGTCTACTAGCCGTTGGGACTCTTGAAGTCTTAGTGGCGCAGTTAACGCACTAAGTAGACCGCCTGGGGAGTACGGCCGCAAGGTTAAAACTCAAATGAATTGACGGGGGCCCGCACAAGCGGTGGAGCATGTGGTTTAATTCGACGCAACGCGAAGAACCTTACCTGGCCTTGACATGTTGGGAACTTTCCAGAGATGGATTGGTGCCTTCGGGAACCCAAACACAGGTGCTGCATGGCCGTCGTCAGCTCGTGTCGTGAGATGTTGGGTTAAGTCCCGTAACGAGCGCAACCCTTATCCCTAGTTGCCAGCACATCATGGTGGGAACTCTAGGGAGACTGCCGGTGACAAACCGGAGGAAGGTGGGGATGACGTCAGGTCATCATGGCCCTTACGGCCAGGGCTACACACGTGCTACAATGGCGCGCACAGAGGGCTGCAACCCCGCGAGGGTGAGCTAATCTCATAAAACGCGTCGTAGTCCGGATCGCAGTCTGCAACTCGACTGCGTGAAGTCGGAATCGCTAGTAATCGCGAATCAGAATGTCGCGGTGAATACGTTCCCGGGCCTTGTACACACCGCCCGTCACACCATGGGAGTGGATTGCACCAGAAGTGGTTAGTCTAACCTTCGGGAGGACGATCACCACGGTGTGGTTCATGACTGGGGTGAAGTCGTAACAAGGTAGCCGTAGGGGAACCTGCGGCTGGATCACCTCCTTAACGATAGCTGGAGGTTTCGGTCAGAGTCCACACGAATTACTTGGTCAATGAGAAGAGAGCAAAGGGTCTTTCGGGCCCGACTTGGCTTGTTTGTGACAAGCAAAACCGGGTCTGTAGCTCAGGTGGTTAGAGCGCACCCCTGATAAGGGTGAGGTCGGTGGTTCAAGTCCACCCAGACCCACCAAAATTGACCAGCTCGTCGTTGCGCCAGGACTCGCGTACTGATGTACGCTTCACCTTGGCGCGCCTAGATCTGATCAATTTTCCGAGTACGGCGAGTGAACACGGTTTGCCGGCTTGGTGAGTGGCTGATATTAGGGGCCATAGCTCAGCTGGGAGAGCGCCTGCCTTGCACGCAGGAGGTCGGCGGTTCGATCCCGCCTGGCTCCACCAAAACCTGGTCGACGATCCCTGAATACCTGACGCAAGTCAGTGTGCAGAAACAAGTGTTTCGAATTGATGACCATCGAAGCCCTTCTTTCTGATCACTGGGTCAGAATTGCTCTTTAACAATTCGGATGAGATTGAAACACGAGATTGATTCTTCTAGTTCAGAGTCAATCTCAGCGATAACGATCAAGCGTTATCCGGTGTGTCGTTGAAGTGGTTGTTTATAGCTTCAGTCGGCTGTCTCTGAATCTCGTCGAGAAGCGAGAAATGGTGAATCACTTCGGTGGTTGGCGATTTCCTGTTGAACGATGAGGCGCAGGTCAGTTGTCTTGGGGTTATATAGTCAAGCAACTAAGCGCATACGGTGGATGCCTTGGCAGTCAGAGGCGATGAAAGACGTGGAAGCCTGCGATAAGGCTCGGGGAGCTGGCAAACAAGCTGTGATCCGGGCATCTCTGAATGGGGAAACCCACCGACTTTCGGGTCGGTATCTTACACTGAATCCATAGGTGTAAGAGGCGAACCGGGGGAACTGAAACATCTAAGTACCCCGAGGAAAAGAAATCAACCGAGATTCCCTTAGTAGCGGCGAGCGAACGGGGACCAGCCCTTAAGCTGGACGACTGGTAGGAGAAGGTTCTGGAAAGGACCGCCATAGTGGGTGATAGCCCCGTATCCGAAACCTGAGTTCAGTGAAATCGAGTAGGACGGGTCACGTGTAATCCTGTCTGAACATGGGGGGACCATCCTCCAAGGCTAAATACTCCTGACTGACCGATAGTGAACCAGTACCGTGAGGGAAAGGCGAAAAGAACCCCTGTGAGGGGAGTGAAATAGACCCTGAAACCGTATGCGTACAAGCAGTCGGAGCCCCTTCGTGGGGTGACGGCGTACCTTTTGTATAATGGGTCAGCGACTTATGTTCAGTGGCGAGGTTAACCGTGTAGGGGAGCCGTAGGGAAACCGAGTCTGAATAGGGCGACTTAGTCGCTGGGCATAGACCCGAAACCGGGCGATCTATCCATGAGCAGGGTGAAGGTGCCGTAACAGGCACTGGAGGCCCGAACCCACTGTCGTTGAAAAGCCAGGGGATGACTTGTGGATCGGAGTGAAAGGCTAATCAAGCCCGGAGATAGCTGGTTCTCCCCGAAAGCTATTTAGGTAGCGCCTCGGACGAATACCACTGGGGGTAGAGCACTGTTTCGGCTAGGGGGTCATCCCGACTTACCAACCCGATGCAAACTCCGAATACCAGTGAGTACTATCCGGGAGACACACAGCGGGTGCTAACGTCCGTTGTGGAGAGGGAAACAACCCAGACCGCCAGCTAAGGTCCCCAAGTACCAGTTAAGTGGGAAACGATGTGGGAAGGCTCAGACAGCTAGGAGGTTGGCTTAGAAGCAGCCATCCTTTAAAGAAAGCGTAATAGCTCACTAGTCGAGTCGGCCTGCGCGGAAGATGTAACGGGGCTCAAACTGGTCACCGAAGCTGCGGCTGCATACGCAAGTATGCGGGGTAGGGGAGCGTTCTGTAAGCCTGCGAAGGTGTGTCGAGAGGCATGCTGGAGGTATCAGAAGTGCGAATGCTGACATGAGTAACGATAATGGGGGTGAAAAACCCCCACGCCGGAAGACCAAGGGTTCCTGCGCAACGCTAATCGGCGCAGGGTGAGTCGGCCCCTAAGGCGAGACCGAAAGGTGTAGTCGATGGGAAACGGGTTAATATTCCCGTACCTTGGGTAGCTGCGATGGAGAGACGGAGAAGGCTAGGTGAGCCGGGCGACGGTTGTCCCGGTTTAAGCGTGTAGGAAGGGGACTTAGGCAAATCCGGGTCCTCAATTCCGAGACGTGACGACGACTGCCCTTTCAGGGCGGGAAGTCATTGATGCCAGGCTTCCAGGAAAATCTTCTAAGCTTCAGGCTACTCGGGCCCGTACCCCAAACCGACACAGGTGGTCAGGGTGAGAATCCCAAGGCGCTTGAGAGAACTCGGGTAAAGGAACTAGGCAAAATGGTGCCGTAACTTCGGGAGAAGGCACGCCGGCGTTAGGTGAAACCCCTGCGGGTGGAGCCGAGGCCGGTCGAAGATACCAGGCCCCTGCGACTGTTTATTAAAAACACAGCACTGTGCTAACACGAAAGTGGACGTATACGGTGTGACGCCTGCCCGGTGCCGGAAGGTTAATTGATGGGGTTAGTCCTCGGACGAAGCTCTTGATCGAAGCCCCGGTAAACGGCGGCCGTAACTATAACGGTCCTAAGGTAGCGAAATTCCTTGTCGGGTAAGTTCCGACCTGCACGAATGGCGTAACGATGGGGGCGCTGTCTCTACCCGAGACTCAGTGAAATTGAAATCGCCGTGAAGATGCGGTGTATCCGCGGCTAGACGGAAAGACCCCGTGAACCTTTACTATAGCTTCACAGTGAACTTTGAGCATGTTTGTGTAGGATAGCTGGGAGGCTTTGAAACCGGGACGCCAGTTCCGGTGGAGCCAACCTTGAAATACCAGCCTGACATGTTTGAGGTTCTAACTTGGTCCCCTGATCGGGGATGAGGACACTGTGTGGTGGGTAGTTTGACTGGGGCGGTCTCCTCCCAAAGCGTAACGGAGGAGCACAAAGGTGGGCTAAGCATGGTCGGACATCATGCGGTTAGTGTAATGGCACAAGCCCGCTTAACTGCGAGACAGACACGTCGAGCAGGTACGAAAGTAGGTCATAGTGATCCGGTGGTTCTGTATGGAAGGGCCATCGCTCAACGGATAAAAGGTACTCCGGGGATAACAGGCTGATACCGCCCAAGAGTTCACATCGACGGCGGTGTTTGGCACCTCGATGTCGGCTCATCACATCCTGGGGCTGAAGCCGGTCCCAAGGGTATGGCTGTTCGCCATTTAAAGTGGTACGCGAGCTGGGTTTAGAACGTCGTGAGACAGTTCGGTCCCTATCTGCCGTGGACGTTGGAGATTTGAGGAAAGCTGCTCCTAGTACGAGAGGACCGGAGTGGACGAACCTCTGGTGTTCGGGTTGTCACGCCAGTGGCACTGCCCGGTAGCTATGTTCGGACGGGATAACCGCTGAAGGCATCTAAGCGGGAAGCCCCTTCCAAGATGAGATCTCCCCGGGCCCTCGAGGCCCCTGAAGAGCCGTTCAAGACCAGGACGTTGATAGGCCGGGTGTGTAAGCGCTGCGAGGCGTTGAGCTAACCGGTACTAATTGCTCGTGCGGCTTGACTATATAACACCCAAGACAACTGCGATAACCTTGATCGTAAAGCACTTCAATCTCATCCATCCCAGTGATCAACCGTTTTGCCTGACGACCATAGCGGTCTGGAACCACCTGATCCCATCCCGAACTCAGCAGTGAAACAGACCAGCGCCGATGGTAGTGTGGCGTTGCCCATGCGAGAGTAGGTCATCGTCAGGCTCTTAATCCCAAAACCCCGACAGCTAACGCTGCCGGGGTTTTTTATTGGCCGTTAGAAAGAGATGACCTACGAGAGTGTGAGCCTCGGTGCCCGACAGGGCAGGCGACGCGCAGCGTTGCCAGGGGCGAACGCCCGGAGCGTCTCGCGAAGGGCCGGGTCATCGTCGCCCTGCGCAGCAGGGCCTGGGGGCCACACCAAAACTCCTCGGCGCCCTGCGAGCGCTACCCCTCTCCCCAGCCCTCTCCCTCAGGGGGAGAGGGAGTAAGTCTGTGCAAACCGGCAACGGGGGCACTCAATACTCACCATAAAAAAGCCCCGACACCAACCGGCATCAGGGCTTTACACTCCGTTAAAAGCAGCCTCTCAGCCCCGCAATCCCCCAAACCGCTTCAAACAAACGCCATCCAGGGCACCGTCCACACCCCGAAGATCACCATCGCAGCCCCGGCAACCTGCCGAAACCAGCGGTTGGTGCGAAGTGCCTGTATCCAGGTAGCTGCGAGACCGGTGCCCAGCATGGACGGCAGTGTTCCCAGGCCGAAGAACAGCATGGTGAGAGCCGCCGCAGGAACGGTGGGTTGCAAGGCGGCCCAGCCCAGGGTGCTGTAGACCAGTCCGCAGGGTAACCAGCCCCAGAGTGTGCCCAGCAGGAGCGCCTGGAATGGGTTGCGGACGGGTAGCAGCTTGCCGGTAATGGGCTGCAGGCGCCGCCAGACCGGCGCCCCGATCCGTTCAATGTGGCGTATGCCGTTCCACCACTGGCCCATGGAAAGCCCCATGAGGACAAGGAGCAGCCCCGCCAATGTCCTCAGGGGTGGTCCCAGGCTGCTCCAGGTGCCAGTGGCACTGACGCTGAGCCAGGCGATGAGGGTTGCGATAACCACATAGGAGGCGATACGCCCGCCGTTGAAGGCGAGCAGCATGGAGAGTTGACGCAACCGAAAACCGCGACCCACCGGCAGGCTCATGGACAGTGACGCACTGATGCCACCGCACATGCCCAGGCAGTGGGTACTGCCCAGGAGGCCAATAACAAAGGCGGCGGGGTAGCTCAGTGCCAGGTCGTTCAAGGTCAGGCCTTTGGCTCGTTCCGTTCGTCCTGATCGACAGTGCGCCCGGTTTCGGCTCGGGCGACGTCCCGGGGCTGCTTGGCGTCGTCGGGGATCATGTCCCGATCATCGTCGTAGAGGATGCGGTGCGCCGGGCCTTCCAGGTCGTCATACTGGCCATTTTTTACCGCCCAGTTAAACAGCAGGATACCGGCGGTCACCAGCAGCAATGTGATGGGAATGAGTATGAGGACTATATTCACCAGCTAATCACCTCTATCCGCCCGTGGCGGACATCTTGTGTTGGCCCTGTTCGCCAGGTTCGGGGAGAGACGCTTCCGTCTCCCTCCTGGCATCCTGGCTGAGCCTGAGTGCATTGAGGACCACCACCAGCGAACTCAGCGACATGCCGATGGCCGCCAGCCAGGGTGGTACAAGGCCGGCAGCCGCCAGTGGCAGGGCCAGCAGGTTGTAACCCAGTGCCCACAGCATGTTCTGCCGGATGATACGCCGCGTATCCCGGCTGGCGTCAATGGCCCTGGCCAGGAGCGACAGCCTGCCACTGAGCAGGATGGCATCCGCCCGGTATTGGGTCAGGTCGGTGGCGGAGCCCATGGCCACGGACACGGTGGCACCCGCCATGGAAGGCAGGTCATTCAGGCCATCTCCCACCATCATGATCTTCCTGTCCTCGTCCGCCAACCCCTGCAGGTACGATAACTTGGCTTCCGGGGAGGCACCGCCAATCGCCCGGTCGATGCCCAGTTCCCTGGCCACCCGATCCACGTGGCCGGAACGGTCACCACTCAGCATGATGGTCGCAATTCCCCGGGACTGTAACGTGTGGATGGCGTCCCGGGCATCGTCCCGGATCCGGTCATCGATCAGGAAGCATGCCTCGACCTGGCCGTCCACCGACAGCCACAGGTCGATGCCGGCGTCATCCTCCGGCATCGGGGGAGGGGCTGTCGTTGTATGGGTGGCGATAAACTCCCGATGACCGATGGCCACGGGTCGACCCTGCCATTGGCCGGTCAGGCCCTCCCCGAGATAATTGTGGACGTCGGATACCTCCTCGGCGGACATTCCGGCGAATACCCGACTGATCGGATGTTCCGAATGCCGCTCCAGTCCCGCAGCCACCGCCAGGGCCTGTCCGGACGACAGTGACCCCAGCGGCCTTGTGTCCAGCAGATGCAGCCTGCCTTCGGTCAGGGTGCCGGTCTTGTCGAAGACAATGGTGTCGATCTCTCCCAGGGATTCCAGGGTGTGGCCCCTGGTGGGCAGGAAGCCCAGCTTCCGCAGTGTCAGCGTGGCGCTGGTCAGGGCCGTGGGGGTGGCCAGTGACAGGGCGCAGGGGCAGGTTACCACCAGCACCGACAGGGTGATATCGAAGGCATGGTCGGAGCCGGCCAGCCACCAGCCCAACCAGACCAGGGGCGCAATCACCAGTACACGGCTGACAAAGACAGCGGCGATTCGGTCCGCCATCCTGGCCACCCGTGGCTTGTCGGACTGTACCCGGTCGAGGATCCTCAGGATGCCCGATAGACGGGTACGGCTGCCGGTCCGCGATACCTCGATTTCCAGTGGGTTCTCGCCGTTGATACTGCCGGCAAACACCTCGTCACCCGGTTGGTGGGATTCCGGCAGGTATTCGCCGGTCAGGGCCGCCTCGTTAAGTGTGGAGCGGCCATGGACGATGACACCATCCACCGCCAGGGTCTCCCCGGGTTTCACCCGAATACGATCGCCTGCCTGTAGCTGGTGGGCCGGCACCACTTCCGATTCCCCGTCACGGACCAGTGTGGCTATCCGGGGCTGGTAGTCGCCCAGGGCCTTGCCGGTGAGCCCCGCGCGGTAGCGTGCCCTGGTCTCGATGTAGCGGCCCAGTGACAGGAAGAAGGTGAACATGCAGACCGACTCGAAATACACCTCCCCGCCACCTGAGACGGTGACCCAGGCGCTGGCGATGTAGGCCAGGCCAATGGCGGTGGCCACGGGTACATCCATGGTGAAGTGCCGGGCCTTCAGGTCGCGGATGGCATTGGTGAAAAACGGGCGGGCGCTGTAGGCCACCACCGGGGTGGCCACCAAGAGGCTGAACCAGCGGAAGAGCTGGATAAACTCCGGCGTCACGTCGCTGATCATGTCGAAATACAGTGGGATCGCGAGCATCATGCTCTGCATGGTGCCGATACCGGCCACCAGCAGGCGGATAATGGCGGAACGGTTTTCGGCCTTCAGGGCCTGTTCGGCTTCATCCGCGTGATAGGGGGAGGCCGTGTAGCCCAATTCCTGGATGGCGATCAGCAGGTCACTGAGACGGGTCTCGTCCGGTGACCAGACGAGCCTTGCCCGCTGGGTGGTATGGTTGATGGAAAACGCCTCCACACCCGGGTACCGGGCCAGGTGCTTCTCCAACAGCCAGATACAGGCCGCGCAGGTGATGCCCCCGATCAGCAGTTGTGCTTCCATGGCGCCCCTGACCGGGGCCACGAACGACTCCTGGGCGGCGGGATGGTCCAGCTCCCGAAGCCGTTCCAGGTCCGGTTCGGAGAGTGAGCGCGGGGTTGCCGCCGGCGCCGTGCGGAACTCGTAGAAACCATCCAGTCCCTCCTGGTGGATGGTTTCGAATACCGAGCGACAGCCGTGACAGCAGAACACCCGTTCTGGATGTGCCTGATCGGGGAGGATGGCCCCGGCGGACCGGACGGGCTCACTGCAATGGAAGCAGGAAAGCGTATCAGCCACGGTCCGAGTCATCGGGGCGCAACGTTATCCCGGACTCAACAGGAAAACGCCCCTCACCCTTGATACGCCAGTCAGCGGATGGGCCACTCAGGTCAAGGTACCAGCGACCATCAATATTGCCGGCAATCTGGCCCCGGTAGAGGCCGGGGCTGACAGACCGGAGTTGTATTACCCGGTCCTCCTTACCCAGGGTCGGGTGGAACAGTTGCAGGACCAGGTACTCCGGTGCCACCGCAGTGGCCGCGCTGCTCTCCAGGGTAACCTCCAGTTGGCGCTGGGACTGACGGATACGGGCTTCCAGACCCAGATCCGACGCCAGGACATACCGGGCCATGGACTGGTTGATGCCAAGCCCCTCCTTGGAATAGTCGTCCACCACCATGGAGCTCTGTGTGTTCAGGGCTATGGTAATGGCGATGATGCAGTAGGTAATGGACATCGCCGGAAACAGTACCAGGAACCAGAACCAGGGCTGTCGGTACCAGGGGCGGTTGGCTTCGTCGCTGTGGGTATTCGCGGTGTCGGACATGGTGTACTCGTTTCAGGGAACAGGTCACCCGGCCCCGGGGCCGGGCTGGTGGTCAGCGGGGTCTTGGACCAATGAACTGACTATCGGTTTCATCGGACACGTTGGTGGTGTCAAGGGCTTCTATGCGGAAGGTGATCCCGGTATTGATGTCTTCCAGGTCTTCCGGGTCCACCTCAACCACCACCGGCACCGATCGGTGACCGCTGGCATCAACGCTGACCGGGTCACTTCCGCGGAGCAGCCTGGCCGACTCGATCCCGTTGACTTCAATACGATACTCCCGCGGATCTTCCGACAGGTTGTTGATCTTCAGCGTGTAGGTGTTCTCCACCCAGCCCCGGCCATTGTAATTGAACATGGCGCCCCGGTCGCGGATCACATCCAGATCTACCGGTACCCGGGTGGCAATGGTAACCGCAACCGCGGTGATCATGAGCATCAGCAATGCCCCGTATCCGAAGGTGCGCGGGCGAAGCAGTTTCGAGCTTTTACCTTCCAGTTCGTTCTCCGTGGTGTAACGGATCAGGCCACGGGGGTATTCCATCTTGTCCATAACGCTGTCGCAGGCGTCAATGCACAGGGCACAGCCGATGCATTCATATTGCAGGCCGTCCCGTATATCGATGCCGGTGGGGCAGACCTGCACACAGAGACCGCAATCGATACAGTCGCCCAGCCCGATTTCCTCCCGGTCGGCGGACTTCTTGCGGCTGCCCCGGGGCTCACCACGGTTGGGATCGTAGGAGACCACCCGGGTATTGCGGTCGAACATGACGGACTGGAAGCGGGCATACGGACACATATACAGGCACACCTGCTCGCGCATCCAGCCGGCGTTCATGTAGGTAGCCAGGGTGAAGAAGCCGACCCAGAAATACGCCCAGCCGTTGGCGTCCAGTGTTGCCAGGTCCGCCAGCAGGTCGCGGATGGGGTAGAAATACCCCACGAAGGTCAGGCCGGTGGCCAGGGCAATCAGTAGCCAGGCAATGTGTTTCGCTGACTTACGCATGACCTTTTCAGGAGAGTTGGGGGCCTTGTCGAGTTTTATCCGCTTGTTACGGCTACCCTCGATACGCTCCTCAACCCACATGAAGATGAAGGTCCACACGGTTTGCGGGCAGGTGTAGCCGCACCAGACCCGGCCAAACAGGGTGGTGATAAAGAACAGTCCGAAGGCACAGATGATCAACATCGCCGCCAGCAGAAAGAAATCCTGGGGGTAGAAGGTGCCGCCGAAGAGATGGAACTCCCGGGCGGGCAGGTCGAAATGGATCAGCGGTTGACCGTCAAACGTCACCCACACGAACAGGAAGTACATGCCCATCAGGGCCATCAGGCTGAAGAAGCGGATACGCTGGAACAGGCCCGTTACTGCCCGCACGTAGATCTTCTTGCGGCTGGCGTAAAGCTCGACGGTTTCCGGCTTCTTTTTGTTGTTGTCGGAGGGGCCGTCAGTGTTCGGGTCTATTTCTTTGACCGGAATCTGACTGCTCATCAGTTACCTCCCGATGAAACAAGGTGACCAGCCCGTAGGCAGTGTGGTCCTTGGGGATCTTTTCAAGCCTGGGTCCGTGGTGGCAGGCCCAGGGTTGAAAAGACACCGGGCGCCGCAGGGCGACGCCGGAGACTTCAGTCGTTGGAAAGGCTGTACACGTAGGCGGCGAGGATATGGATCTTGTCGTCGCTCAGGCGTTCGCCCTGGGCAGGCATCTCGTTCTGACGACCGTAGAGTACGGTTTCCTCGATCCAGTCGTAGGTGCTGCCATACAGCCAGTTGTCGTCGGTCAGGTTGGGGGCACCAAAGGCATAATTACCCGTGCCATCGGCGCCATGGCATGACGCGCAGGCCTGGGCGAAGACTTCCTCTCCCGCTTCTGCCGACGCTGCGTCCTGTTCACGGCCACTGAAACTCAGCACGTAGTTTACCACCTGGTCCACCTGCTCGGAGGTCATATTGGGCATCATGCCTTTTGCTGGCATGTTGCCCTTACGGCCATCGTGGATGGTCTGTACGATGGTTTCCGGGTCACCGCCATGGAGCCAGGCATCGTCCGTCAGGTTGGGGAAACCGATGGATCCCCGGGCCGCGGAGCCATGGCAGACAGCACAGTTGTTGGCGAACAGGCGCTGACCCATTTCATTGGCTTCTTCGTTCTGTGCCAACTCTGGAATCGGGACGTCGCCAAACTGGGCATAGATTTCATTGTAGCGGGCTTCCGCCTGCTGCATTTCCTCTTCCCACTGCTTTTCCTGACTCCAGCCGAGCAGGCCCTGCCAGTTACCGAGACCCGGGTACAGGGCCAGGTAGCCCAGTGAAAAGACACAGGTAGCGATAAACAGGTAAAACCACCATTTGGGCAAAGGGTTGTCATACTCCTCGATGCCATCGAAGGAGTGGCCAGTGGTTTTTTCAGTTTCGGTATCGGTCGTCTGGCTCTTGCGGGTTGCCCAAAGCAGCCACCAGCAGCCGAAAATGGTACCGAGCACGATCACACTGATCCAGATGCTCCAAAAGGTACTCATTGTTTCTTCTCCGTCTTGTCCTGTTTCAAAGTGCGGTCGGCGATGTCGTCATCGTCGAAGGGCAGATGTGCTGCCTCGTCGTTAGGCTTCTTGCGGTGGGCACTATAGGCCCACCAGACGATGCCAAAGAAGGCGATCATGACCAGAAGGGTCTGGATGCCTCTCAAAACATTAATATCCATCGACATCACCGCTTGTCTGAAATTACGGTACCCAGTTGCTGCAGGTAGGCGACCAGTGCATCAATTTCAAACTGCCCCTGGACCTGCTCGGCAGCGCCGGCGATCTGTTCATCGGTATAGGGCACGCCCAGTGTCTGCAGGGTTTTCATCTTCTGCGCCGTCTGGGTGTGATCTACCCGGTTCTCGAACAGCCAGGGGAACGCCGGCATGTTGGACTCCGGTACGACGCTGCGGGGGTCGTACAGGTGCATCCGCTGCCAGGCGTCGGAGTAACGGCCGCCGACACGGGCCAGGTCGGGGCCGGTACGCTTGGAGCCCCACAGGAACGGGCGGTCATAGACAAACTCGCCCGCCACGGAGTAGTGGCCATAACGTTCGGTTTCCGCCCTGAAGGGGCGGATCATCTGGGTATGGCACACATGGCAGCCTTCCCGGATATAGATATCCCGGCCTTCCAGTTCCAGCGCATCCAGCGGCTCAAGGCCGGCCACCGGTTCGTTGGTCTCTTTCAGGAAGAACAGGGGAACGATCTCAACCAGGAAGCCGCCGCTGATCACCAGCAGGATCAGCACAGACATCAGGCCAATGTTCTTTTCTACAATCTCGTGTTTCATCTTGCGTATCGCTCCTGATCAGGCCGGCTGTGCCGCGACGTTGTCGGCCGCAACCGCGTCTTTCTGGCGGATGGTCATCCAAACGTTCCAGGCCATGACCAGCATGCCGCTCAGGAAGATGACGCCCCCGATAAAGCGGACCAGATAACCGGGCCAGGAAGCCTCAAGGGCCTGTACGAAGCTGTACGTCAGGGTGCCGTCTTCGTTCACCGCACGCCACATCAGGCCCTGCATGATGCCGTTGACCCACATGGCGACGATGTACAGGACGGTGCCGACAGTGGCCAGCCAGAAGTGCACGTTGATCAGGCCAATGCTGTACATCTCCTTGATGCCCCACAGTTTCGGGATCAGGTGATAGATTGCGCCGATACTGATCATGGCAACCCAGCCCAGGGCGCCGGAATGAACGTGTCCGATGGTCCAGTCGGTGTTATGGGACAGGGCGTTGACGGTCTTGATGGCCATCATCGGACCTTCAAAGGTGGACATGCCGTAGAAGGACAGGGACACCACCAGGAAGCGCAGGATCGGATCGGTACGCAGCTTGTGCCAGGCACCGGACAGGGTCATCATGCCGTTGATCATGCCGCCCCAGGAGGGTGCCAGCAGGATCAGTGACATGATCATGCCCGCGGTCTGCGCCCAGTCTGGCAGTGCCGAGTAGTGCAGGTGGTGGCCGCCGGCCCAGACGTAGGTGGCAATCAGCGCCCAGAAGTGCACGATGGACAGGCGATAGGAGTAGACCGGGCGGTTGGCCTGTTTGGGAACGAAGTAGTACATCATGCCCAGGAAGCCGGCGGTCAGGAAGAAGCCCACGGCGTTGTGGCCCCACCACCACTGCATCATGGCATCGGTGACACCCGCATAGGCGGAGTAGGACTTGAACAGGGAGGCGGGCAACGCCAGGTTGTTACCAATGTGCAGCACCGCAACGGTGATAATGAAGGCACCGTAGAACCAGTTGGCCACATAGATGTGGGGAGCGCTACGTTTCATGATGGTGCCAAAGAACACGATGGCGTAGGACACCCAGGTGACCAGGATCAGCAGGTCGATCGGCCATTCCAGTTCAGCGTATTCCTTGGTGGAGGTAAGGCCGAGGGGCAGGGTGA
This sequence comes from Marinobacter shunpengi, assembly GCF_045449715.1. Lineage (NCBI taxonomy): Bacteria > Pseudomonadati > Pseudomonadota > Gammaproteobacteria > Pseudomonadales > Marinobacteraceae > Marinobacter > Marinobacter shunpengi. The sequence goes on from NZ_JBJJLA010000013.1 coordinate 14,482, forward strand.
TAACCGCTGCTATCAGAACGGCCTGCCAGCCCCAGAAGGTGAAGGCCGCGAGACCGTCAGAAAAGAGGCGTGCCTGACAGGTACGCTGGACAACGTAATAGGACGTCGCAAACAGGGCACTACCGCCGAAACCGAAGATCACGGCATTGGTGTGCAGTGGCCGCAGCCGGCCGAAATGGGTCCAGGGCAGGTCGAGGTTCAATTGTGGCCACACCAGCTGCGATGCAATGATCACACCCAGCGACATGCCCACAATACCCCATACCACCGTCATGATGGCGAACTGTCTCACCACCTTGTAGTTGTATGTCAGGTCTGCATTCACTGTGCTCATAGCCTTACCAATGGATTCAGGGGTGGGAAAGAAATCGGCGCAAGTATGGAGAAACGCTAACCCGTTTGCAATGACTCAGATCAACTCCGCTGGCCACGGTAATGCCGCTTAAATCAGTGTGATGGCGAATCTGTTCAATGTCGGAGTGATGTACAATTCGCGGGATTTTTCGATATTCATCAATAGTTCCCGCAACGTAACCGGGGCAACAACAGGCACCGGTCTGGTTGCGCCTGCCGGTAGACCTGTAAAGAGGAGGGTAGTTCCTCAGATGGAGCTTGCAAGATGACATATTGGCTTTTCGACAATGCCAACGACGCGCCGGACAGCGCACCGGTGATACTTCTGGCCCATGGCGCGGGGGTGGGGTATGACAGCCCCTTTATGGAACGGCTGGCCTGGTCACTGAGTGCCAACGGTGTCAGCGTGGCGCGCTTCGAGTTTCCCTATATGCAGAAACGCCGCGAGGACGGCCGCAAACGGCCACCAGATCGCCAGCCGGTGTTGCTGGAGCATTTCGAGTCGATGGTCCGTCAGTGTCGCAGGAACATTGGCGACCAGCGGACGCTGGTGGTGGCGGGAAAATCCATGGGCGGCCGCATGGCCTCCCTGTTGGCGGTGACTCCAGGAATGCCGGAACAGATCCAGGGGGTGGCCTGTTTTGGCTATCCGTTCCATCCACCGGGCAAGCCGGATAAATGGCGTACCGGGCACTTTCCGGAGGTCGCCGTACCCATGGCGATCTTCCAGGGCACCCGGGATCCGTTCGGAAAGCCGAATGAACTCGCGGACCACGGACCGCTGCCAGCCCATGTCCGGTTGCAATGGCTCGACGGCGGCAATCATGACCTGCGGCCTCTGAAGAAGCAGGGCCTGGGTGCGGATGCCCTCATTGACGAGTCGGCCAGACGGGCGGCTGCTTTTGTCCGTTCCCTCGGGTAGGCTGTCGTCCTTTTATGGCCGTTGCTGAATAGGTGCATGATGGATTCTCCCCTGAACAAACTGCTGCTTTACTGCCGCCCGGGCTTCGAGGCGGAAGCCGGGCGTGAGTTGACCGATGCCGCAGCCTCCCTCGGAGCCTGGGGCTACTTCCAGCCCGCCGAGGGTATGGGATGGCTGGAGTTCACGCTGGCCGGCGGTATGGATGCACCGGCGCTGCTGTCCGACCTGCCGTTGAGTACCCTGGTCTTCGTGCGCGACTGGATGGTTGTGGTGGCGGATGTTGAATTGCCGGCAACGGACCGGGTTGGTGCCGTGCTTGACGCAGTGCGTTACGCCGGGGCCGACGCTGTCTCGGGCTGTGACCGACTTGAGGTGCGGGTACCGGAAAACAACAGCGATGCGGACCTGAGTCGCTTTAGCCGCAAGTGGGTGGCACCCCTGTCCCGCGCCCTCCGGGGTGCAGGCCTGCTTGGTGATGGAGGCGGCGATGGTGACCGCCTTGAGTTGCTGCTGGTGGACTTTTCCCGGGTGATCATCGGCATCAGCCCGGTGAACAACCGGGCACGCTGGCCTATGGGAATTCCACGACTGAAGCTGTCCGAAGCAGCGCCCAGCCGGTCAGCACTGAAGCTCGAAGAAGCCTGGAAGGTGCTGTTGCCGGAGGGCAGGGCGCTGGATTATCTGGGGGGCGGCAAGACCGGGGTTGACCTGGGGGCCGCGCCAGGGGGCTGGACCTGGCAGCTCGTACAGCAGGGGATGACCGTGACCGCAGTGGACAATGGCCCCATGGACGATGCCCTCATGGCAACCGGCATGGTGACCCACATCCAGTCAGATGGTTACCTGTGGCGTCCGAAACGTGCGGTGGACTGGATGGTCTGCGATATCGTGGACAAGCCACGGCGGACCGCCACCATGGTCAGCGACTGGTTTGCCGACCAGCTCTGCCGATACAGTGTCTTCAACCTCAAGCTACCCATGAAGCGCCGCTACGAGGAATGGCTGGTGTGCCGTGACCTGATCAGGGAACATCTGGCCGATGCCCCCTTCGCCGTCCGGTTACGGGCGCGTCAGCTATACCACGACCGGGAAGAGATTACCTGCTTTCTGGAGCGGACCGACTAGGTCAGCACTGTTCCAGGATGGTGATCTTTTCATCCTGGTCCATCATGGGTTTGATCTCGCTCAGCAACTGCTGGCGTTCCTCCGAATGATACCAGCGGTCCCAGTCCGCCTCGGAGCGCCAGTTGGCCAGGGTAATCCGGTGGTTGCGGTCCCTGGCGTCCACCAGGGTCTCGCCCGACACGAACCCCGGGGCGGTGACCGCGCTCTGCAGTATGAACCTTGAGCGGTCCTCGTAGGCGGATTCCAGGGATTCGGCGATATGACGTTCAATGATGACACGAATCATAGACACCTCAATGCTATACCGTTCAACGGGCGATGTGGTCTAAAATGGACCATCTAAACAGTAATTTAGCACCTGGACCGGGAATTACCATCAGGTTGTTGAGGCACCATGACGCGGGTGCCTGAAACAACCGCCCCGGGGCCGGGGTGCAAAGCCCGGGAGATAAGCATGGCCGAGTTACCGAATCAGGATGCCGAACTGGATGCCCGAGGCCTGATGTGCCCCGAGCCGGTCATGATGCTGCATAACCGGATTGCCGATGTGCCGGTGGGGGGCGTGCTACGGGTACTGGCCACGGACCCGTCCACCACGAGGGACATTCCCCGTTTCTGCCAGTTCCTGAACCATGAACTGGTGCGGCAGGAAGAGACCGGCGGCGAGTACCTGTTCTGGATTCGGCGGGGAGCTTAGCAGGCCCGCGAATCTAATCTGCCGCGACCTGCTGTTGTCCGGACACCCCCTGGAGCATGGAGCTGGCCCGCTCCAGGTGCTCCCGGAACTGGGCCAGGTCCATTTCCCCCAGCACCCGGAGATCCGTCTGCTCTTGCCCGTTGCCGTCGTAGAACAGGATGGCTGGTGGCCCGAACAGGCCGAGCTCGTCGAGAAGCGCCTGTTGTGATGGGGTATTGTCGGTCATATCGATCTGCAGCAGGGTATAGGGTGCCATGGCGGCAATCACGCCCGGCTTGCTGAATACCTCCCGCTCCATGATCTTGCAGGAGATGCACCAGTCCGCGTAGAAATCCAGGATCACCGGCTGCCCCTGGGCGCTGGCCTGGTCCAGCCTTGTCCGGATGGCATCCGGGTCTTCCAGGCGCTCGAACGGGGCGTGTTCGGTCGCGGTTGCGCCACTGCTGCTGGCCGACGACGCCATAAAGGGTGCCAGTGGTCTCATGGGGTTCGAGGCACCCGAGAGGGCGCCGGCAAGTAGCGCAAGCCCCCAGGCGAACAGGAGCAGGCCGGCACCTTTCCAGGTACGCTGCCATCCCGCCCGGGCCTGATCAAAGGCCCCCAGTTGCACGCCGGTGATGGCGGCCAGGACGCCCCAGAGTGTCAGTGCCAGCCAGGCCGGTACCAGCCGCTCCAGTAGCCAGATGGCCACGGCCAGCAACATCACCCCGTAGAAGGCCTTGACCACATTCATCCACGAGCCGGTCGTCGGCAGTAAGTGACGACCGCCCACGGCGACCAGGATCAGGGGAATGCCCATGCCCAGTCCCAGGGACAGCAGGGCAACCCCGCCCACCACCGCATCCTGGGTGGTGCTGATGTAAAGCAGGCTGCCCGCCAGGGGGGCGGATACACAGGGGGATACCACCAGGGCGGACAGTGCTCCAATGCCGAAGACGCTGGCGACACGACCGCCGCTGAGGTTCTGGCTGGCCTGACTCAGCCGGTTCTGGATGCCCTGGGGCAGTTGCAGGTCAAAGATATTGAACATGGCCAGGGCAAAGAGCACGAACAGGGCGGCGAAGCTGCCCAGCACCCAGGGAGACTGCAGGTGTGCCTGCAGGTTGAAGCTGGCCCCCAGCAGTCCGGTAATCACGCCGGCGGCGGCATAGGTAAGTGCCATGCCCAGCACATAGCTCAGGGCCAGCGCCAGCGCCTGCCCCGTGCTGCGGGTGTTCTGGCTGGACACCAGCGTGGAGATGATGGGCACCATGGGCAGTACGCAGGGCGTGAAGGTCAGCCCCAGCCCCAGCGCCAGGAAAACCAGCGCGATGATGGCCAGGGACTGCTCCGACAGGAACCCGGCCAGGCCAGTGGCGCTGTCCAGGTTGCCATCCGGGGTGGTGGTCGTGGCGCCGCCGGTCGGGCCGGAGCCTGCTGCCGCTGGCTCCTTTGACTGATCCTGGCTGGCATAGAACAACACTTCCCGGGTCTGTGGGGGGTAGCAAAGGCCTGCCTTGGCGCACCCCTGGTAGGTCACCTCCAGGGTTGCCTCGCGGACGCCCTCCGGCAGGTCCAGATCGACCCGGGCCTCCACCGGCTCATAGAACACGTTGACGGTGCCGAAGTAGGGGTCCTCCGTTTCCACGCCCGGCAGGGAGAAAGCCGGTTCTGACACACTGACCCCCTCGGTCAGCGTGGACACGGCAATACGCCCCCGGTACAGGTAATGGTCTGGCGCGATATCCCAGCTCAACAACACACCGGACTCGGTGTTGGTAAAGCTGAAGGGCAGCGCCTCGTCCACTGGCAGGAAGTCCTGGCCGCCCAGGCTGTTGCTGTTGAAGGAGGCCCAGCCGGTGCTTGCGGACAGGAGCGTGGCCAGGGTCAGCAGGAACAGTCGCAGGAGGTCAGCAGGAAAACGGGATATCAGTGGCATGGATGTCAATGTCTGTCGGTTGGCAGGCGAGCGTATCCGGAATGAAAGGAAAGACTGGCTTCGATCCGGAAAGTTCCCGGTTTTTGCAGGAATATATCCGGGATTTAGTCAAGGATCCCTTAATATCCCGCTGGCATTCCTTTCGTTAAAGACGCACAATAACGGACCCATGAATCACCGTCCAGAAGACCTTGTCACACTGTTCAACAGACTGTTCCTTGAAAGTACGGGAACGGAACTGGTTCGCGGTGGCGATGAGCCTGAATACCTTCCTGCTGGCGTAGCCGGTCGCTATGCTCAGGTAATCTTCGCCCACGGCTATTTCGCCAGCGCTCTCCATGAAATCAGTCACTGGTGTATCGCCGGCGAGCGTCGGCGGCAGTTGCCGGACTATGGTTACTGGTATTGTCCCGATGGCCGTACCCGTGAACAGCAAAGGTCTTTTGAACAGGTTGAGGTGAAGCCCCAGGCGATCGAGTGGCTGTTCGCCACCGCCTGCGGCAGCCACTTCCATATCAGCGTGGACAACCTGGATGGCGGCGGTGCCATTGATGAGGACGGATTCCGTCGCAATGTATACCGTCAGGCATGCCGGTACCTGGACCTGGGTCTTCCGGTCAGGGCGGAGCATTTCCTGGAGTCCCTGATGGATTTCTACGGCACAGGGGCGGACGAGTTCTGCCGATGGCGTGAACGCCATGCCTGGCTGGCGGATGAGTTACGCCGGCAGCCACACCATTTCACAACAGAAAGCGAAGCCTATGACGCAAGCTCCTGAATCTGGTAACACCACGGACAACGTGGCCAGTGCAAACGATGATACCGAACTGAAGCAGAGTGGAACCCGCTTCTCCGAACTGGGTCTCCACCAGCAATTGCAGGATGCCATCAGTGGTATCGGGTTTGAATACTGTACCCCGATCCAGGCGGAGACGTTGCCCTACACCCTGGCCTGTCATGACCTGATCGGGCAGGCTCAGACCGGTACCGGCAAGACCGCGGCTTTCCTGATCACCGCCATCCAGACGCTGCTGGAGACGCCGATCCCGGACAAGGACCGGTTTGCCTCCGAGCCCCGCGTACTGGCCCTGGCGCCGACCCGGGAACTGGCCATGCAGATTGCCAAGGATGCGGAACAGCTCTGCGAGCGGACAGGCCATCGCGTGGTGTCCGTGGTGGGTGGCATGAACTACGACAAGCAGCGGGAAGTGCTGAGGGAAGAGATCGTGGACATCCTGGTGGCTACACCGGGGCGCCTGATCGATTTCATGGGCACCCAGGATGTGTACCTGGACCAGGTGGATCTGCTGATCCTGGACGAGGCGGACCGGATGCTCGACATGGGCTTCATCCCGGACGTCAAGCGGATTATCCGCCAGTGCCCGCCCAAGGACGATCGCCAGACCCTCCTGTTCAGTGCCACTTTCAACCAGGACGTGCTGAACCTGGCGTCCATGTGGACACACGGTGCCGAGTTTATCGAGATCGAACCCCAGCAGAAGACCGCCGAGCGCGTGAAGCAGACGGTTTACCTGGTGTCCGAGGACCAGAAGCTGCCGGTGCTGGTGAATGCCCTGAAGCAGCAGGGGGTGGACAAGGCCATCGTCTTTGCCAACCGCCGCGACCAGTGCCGTGACCTGGAAGAAGACCTGAAGAACCAGGACGTCAAGGCGGCCCTGATGTCGGGCGAAATTCCCCAGAACAAGCGGCTGAAGACCCTCGACCAGTTCAAGAACGGCGATATCCAGGTACTGGTGGCCACGGATGTGGCGGGACGTGGTATCCATGTCGAGGGCGTGACCCACGTGTTCAACTACAACCTGCCGGACAATGCCGAGGATTATGTACACCGCATCGGCCGTACCGGTAGGGCGGGGGAGTACGGCATCTCCATCAGCTTTGCCAGCGAGGACGATGCCTTTGCCCTGCCGTCCATCGAGACCTACATCAGCCAGAAGCTGACCACGACGGTACCGGAGGAAGATCTGCTGCAACCGCTGGATAAACCACTGATCCAGCGTCGTCGTGGCCGTCGCCGGCCCAGTGGCGGCGGTGGTGGTCCCCGCGGTGGCAACCGGGGACGCCAGGGCGGTCGGCCCCGGTCGTCCGGTTCCCGCTAGCCCGGTTCCCGGCAGGCGGCCATGCTGCGTATCGTTGCCGACGAGAACATTCCGCTGCTGGAACCGTTCTGCGGCGGTCTGGGCAGCCTGACCCGGGTTAACGGCCGCACCCTTGGCCGGGAGCAGTTGATGGACGCCGACGTACTGCTGGTACGTTCGGTGACACGGGTGGACGCCAGCCTGCTGTCTGGCACGTCCGTCCGGTTTGTGGGCACGGCGACCATTGGCACCGACCATGTGGACACCGACTGGCTGGAGGAACAGGGCATTGCCTTTACTCCGGCGCCCGGCTGCAATGCCACCAGCGTGGTGCAGTATGTGTTATCGGTGCTCTCGCTGTTCCTGCTTCACCACCAACAACCGTCATTTGATGGTCTCACCGTGGGCGTGGTGGGCGCGGGCAATGTCGGCGGCGCCCTGGTGCGGAGTCTGCAGGCCCTGGGGGTGACAGTTCGGGTAAGCGATCCTCCATTGCAGGCAGAGGGGGCCGACCTGCCATTCGCCTCGCTGGAGGAGGTGCTCCAGTGCGATGTGATCTCCCTCCATACCCCCCTGACCAGGGATGGCCCCCATGGCACCGCCCATTTGCTGGATGAGGACCGGTTGTCGCGCCTGTGCGGCAACCAGTTGCTGATCAACAGCGGGCGAGGACCAGTCATCGACAATCAGGCGCTGCTGAGGCGTCTTGACGAACAGGACGCGCCCACCGTGGTACTGGATGTCTGGGAAAACGAGCCCGAGCCCCTGTCGGCGCTGGTGGCCCGTTGCTGGCTGGCGACACCCCACATTGCCGGTTACAGCCTGGAGGGCAAGAGCCGGGGCACGGAAATGGTGGCCAGGGCGCTACACCAGTGGGTAGGCCTGCCCATGGATACGGATCTGGCGACGGTGCTGCCGGCGCCCCCTTTGTCTGAGCTGCGGTTTACGGCCCGGGCAACCCCTATGGAGGCCCTGCACCGGGCTCTGATGGCCTGTTACGACCCGCGGGATGATGACGCCCGGTTACGGGCGGCGTATGCCCGTGTGGCAGGGCCTGGCTCCCCGGTGGGGCCGGCTTTTGACGGCCTGCGCAAGCAATACCCGGTGCGGCGTGAGCCCGCCAGCCTGAAGGTTGTAGTGCCGGCGGACAGCGGGCAGGGTGCCCTGCTGTCGGCGGCCGGCTTCCAGGTTATTGAAACCCCGGGCCCCTGAAGGCCCGGCACGATCGACCTACCCCAGACTGGCCTGCTTGAGGGCGGCAATCCGGTCCTCCAGCGGCGGGTGAGTCATGAACAGGGCGGCCAGGCCCTGGCGGGCGCCCCGGTTGATGCCAAAGGCCTGCAGGCTGTCGGGCATCTGGTCGGGAATCCCGCTTTCCTGCTTGAGCCGGGCCAGGGCGCTGATCATGGAGCCGCGACCAGCCAGTTGTGCCCCGGCGATATCTGCCCGGAATTCCCGCCGCCGGGAGAACCAGAACACGATGGTGCTGGCCAGGATGCCGAGCACAATTTCGGCCACAATACTCACCACGAAAAAGCCGATACCGTGCCCTCCCTCATTCCTGAAGACGACACGGTCCACCATCGAACCAATCACGCGGGCGGCAAAGATCACAAAGGTGTTCACCACACCCTGGATCAGGGCAAGGGTAATCATATCGCCATTGGCCACATGCCCGATCTCGTGTCCCAGGACTGCCCGAATCTCCTCCTTGCTGAAGCGTTGCAACAGTCCTTCGCTCACGGCCACCAGGGCATCATTTTTCTTCCAGCCGGTGGCGAAGGCATTGGACTGGCTGGCCGGGAAGATAGCGACTTCCGGCATGCCAATGCCGGCCTTCTTGGCCAGTTCCGCCACCGTATCCACCAGCCAGCGCTCCGCCGGGGTACGGGGGGAGTCGATGACCCGCGCGCGGGTCATTCGTTTGGCCATGAATTTCGACATCAGCAGGGAGATGAACGAGCCGGCAAAACCGAAAACGGCTGCAAAGATAAGCAGCGAGCTGTAGTTGATGCCGTTCTGGGCCAGGTAACTGTCGACACCCAACAGGCTGAGGGTGACGCTGGCCACCAGGATCACCGCCAGGTTGGTGGCAAGGAAAAGCAGTATTCTCATGGGTCAGTCTCTCTCAAAAGGGACGCATTACACACTAATGCCCAATATCGGGCCACTCCGGGTTATTTCAATGACCTGAGTGGTTCTCGATGCGGTGAGAAAGACCGGCTGACAGGAGATCAGTTCCCGGTAGGTGCGAAGAAGGCCGCCTGCATGGCCCGGTTGAGGGTGGGGGAGTGGCCGCCCTTGATGGACTGGCGCAACACGTGCACCCAGGTGGAGCGGTCCTGGCGGACCGATGCGGGCAGGGAGTCGTCATCCGGGGCGGGCACGCCAGGTTCCGGCAGCTCCAGGGCCGCCGCCAGGTCGGCTGGTGCCGGGGTGCTCAGGCGGATAAAGGCCCGGCGGGTTAGGACGGCCTGGTCCAGGGCCTCCTGGCGGATGGTATCCACGTACCGCAGCAGGCCCTCTTCCTCGAGCCATAGCAGTGCGCCGAAGCAGGCCATGTGCCGGGGGCTGTGGAGGCCGAACTCGTCAGGTTCATCTGGCCCGGCGATATCCTCCACGAACAGGTTGATACGCCGTGGGAACACGCTGTAGAGCTGGACCAGGGCAATGGCGGAATCCCGGTAGAACTCCTCGATGTGGATATCGGCCATGTTTTTCCTCTTACTGCATTCCTTACATTATGCCCGCCAAGTGGACAGGAACCTTTCCAGGCGGCCGATGGCATCCTCCAGGGCGTCGACCCGGGGCAGGAACACCACCCGGAAGTGCTGGCGGTCGTCGATGTTGAAGCCGGAGCCCTGGACCAGCAGGATACGTTCCTGCCGCAGCAGGTCCAGTACGAACTGCTCGTCGTTCTCAATGGGGTAGAGCGCCGGATCCAGCTTCGGGAACAGGTACAGGGCCCCCTTGGGCTTCACACAACTGATACCCGGAATGTCATTGAGCAGGCGCCAGGCGGTTTCCCGTTGTTCGTAGAGTCGGCCGCCCGGCGCAATCAGGTCCTCGATGGACTGATAGCCCCCCAGGGCGGTCTGGATGGCAAGCTGGGCCGGCACATTGGCGCACAGCCGCATGGACGCCAGCATGTCGATGCCCTCGATCAGGTCCACGGCCTTGTGCTTCGCGCCACTGATGATCAGCCAGCCGGACCGGTAGCCGGCGGCCCGGTAGTTCTTGGACAGCCCGTTAAAGGTGAAGAACAGCACGTCGTCCGCCAGGGAGGCAGTGGGCACGTGCTGGACCCCGTCATATAGGATCTTGTCGTAGATCTCGTCGGACAGGATGATCAGGTTGTGCTGACGGGCCAGTTCGATTACATCCTCCAGCAACTCTTTCGGGTAGACGGCGCCGGTGGGGTTGTTGGGATTGATCAGCACGATGGCCTTGGTGCGGTTGGTGATCTTCCGGCGGATGTCGTCCAGGTCCGGGAACCAGTCCTGCTGTTCGTCGCAGCGGTAGTGCACGGCCTTACCGCTGGACAGGGTGATGGCCGCGGTCCACAGCGGATAGTCCGGAGCCGGTACCAGCACCTCATCGCCGGTGTTCAGCAACGCCTGCATGGACATGACGATCAGTTCGCTGACGCCATTGCCCAGGTAGATATCGTCGATATCCACCTTGTCGATACCAATCTGCTGACAATAGTGCATCACCGCCTTGCGGGCGGAGAACAGCCCCTTGGATTCTACATAGCCCTGGGCCTGGTGAAGGTTGTAGATCACATCCTGCTGGATCTCTTCCGGTACATCCAGCTCGAAAGCAGCAGGGTTGCCGATATTGAGCTTGAGTATCCGATGGCCTTCCTCTTCCAGGCGACGCGCTTCACGCAGTACCGGGCCACGGATTTCATAGCATACGTTGTCCAGTTTCGCGGATTTTCTGTAATTCTGCATAGAAGGCGTCTTCCCGGCGTTGGTAGGCATGCCGCAACAGGCGGCAGGATCAGAACAGGCTCACCATTCTAGCGGAGCCGGGGTTCAAAAAAACAGTCCGAAAAGGGCGCAATTGTGATGAAAAATGGCAGGGAGGGCTGCAATTTGGAGCCGGTTTCTCAAACTGGCTTTCGGAAATAAAATTGTGCACAATATAATTGTTGAAAATCCATAAGGAGCCTGACATGGCGAACGCGCCCCTCTACGACATCGAAGTAACGGATATCAAAGGCCAGCCCCGCACCCTGGCGGACTATGCTGGCAAGGTGATGCTGATTGTGAACACCGCTTCGAAATGTGGTTTTACGCCCCAGTTCGAAGGCCTGCAATCACTCCATAATGAACTGGCTCCCAAAGGGCTGGAAGTGCTCGGTTTTCCCTGTAACCAGTTCATGAACCAGGACCCGGGAGAGAACAGCGAGATCAGTGAATTCTGTTCCCTCAACTACGGCGTCAGCTTTCCCATGTTCGCCAAGCTCCAGGTCAACGGACCGGATGCCCATCCTCTGTACCGGCTGCTAAAAGACGAGGCGCCGGGTATGATGGGTTCGAAGAAAGTGAAGTGGAACTTTACCAAGTTCCTGGTGAACCGGGAGGGCCAGGTTGTCCGGCGTTATCCGCCGACTGCAAAGCCTGAAGCCATTCGCGATGATATTGTGGAGTTGCTGTAAGTGAGTGATTCGGCTATGCGTGCCAGCAAGGCTAACAGTGATGAGCTGCTGGCCCTGGACAACCAGCTCTGTTTTGCCGTGTACGCGGTGAACCGGGCGATTACCAGCCGTTACCGGCCACTGCTGGCGGAGTTGGACCTGACCTACCCGCAGTACCTGGTGATGCTGGTCATGTGGGAAGCGGACGAGGCGGGGGAGACGCCACGTGTCTCCTCCATCGGTCAGCGGCTGCGCCTGGATTCGGGTACCCTGACGCCCCTGTTGCGGCGCCTGGAACAGCGAGGCCTGATCATCCGCCAGCGGTCCAGCGAGGACGAGCGGGTGGTAACGGTTGCCCTGACGGGGGAGGGCCGCTCCATGCGTGAGCGGGCCACCGACGTACCGGTGCGGCTATTGTGCGAGCTGGGCGTGGGGCCGGAAGATGCGGTGCGCCTGCGCGGCGAACTTCGGGATCTGCTCAGTCACCTGGAGCAGGCGGAGTATCGGTAACACCTTCCGCAGTGGACCAGCGCTGGATCATCCGGTCCAGTACGTCCCGGTTGTAGGGTTTGGTGATGTAGTCGTCCATGCCCGCCGCCAGGCATTCTTCCCGGTCGCCGGACATGACATTGGCGGTGACGGCGATCACCGGCAGTTTCTTCCACTCCGGGTTCTGGCGAATCCGTCGTGTGGCTTCGTAACCATCCATCACCGGCATCTGACAGTCCATCAGCACCAGGTCGTAGGATTTCAGCGACAGGGCCGCCAGCGCCCGTTCCCCGTTCTCGGCGTGGTCCACTTCATGGCCGAGCTTGTGCAGAAGGCCCGAGGCAACGATCTGGTTGACCCGGTTGTCCTCCACCAGAAGGATACGGCAGTGGCGTCTGGTGGGCCCGGTTTCCACCACTTCCGCCATCTCCGTCTCGTCCCTGTCGGTACTCTCGTCCACCGGCAGCGGCAGGGTGACGGTAAACCAGGTTCCCTCGTCCTCCCTGGAGTCCACCCGTATCTGGCCGTGCATGCGCTCTACCAGTTGCTGGCACAGGGCGAGGCCAAGCCCTGTGCCGCCGTAACGCCGGGTGGTGTCGGTGGCCGCCTGGGAGAACGGCGAGAAAATCCGGTCCAGTTCCTGCCGTGACATGCCAATCCCGGTGTCCCGGACTTCCAGTCGGATCCCTTCAGGGGTCTGTTCGAGATGAATGGAGACCGTGCCTTCATCCGTGAACTTGATGGCATTGGACAACAGGTTGTTGGCCACCTGCCTCAGGCGGGTGGGATCGCCCAGGTACCGGTTCGCGAGACCGGTTTCCAGGTGAGTGGTGAATTTCAGCCCCTTGCGGCGGGCCTGCTCGCCATGGATGGTGGCACACTCATTGATCAGTTGTCGCAGGTCGAAGGAGATAACCTCCAGGTCCAGCTTGCCGGCCTCTACCTTGGAGATGTCCAGAATATCGTTGAGCAGGCTCAGTAGGCTCTGGCCGGCCCGGTGGGCGATTTCAAGCTGATGGCGTTGGGCAGGTTCCAGGTTACCTTCCAGGGCCAGCTCCAGCATACCCAGCACGCCGTTAAGGGGCGTGCGGATTTCATGGCTCATGCTGGCCAGGAAGCGGGCGCGGGTCTGGGCCCGTCGCACGGCGTCCTCCTTGGCGCGGATCAGGGCCCGGTTACCCCGCTGCAGGGCTTCGTTCTTTTCCGAGATTTCCCGGGTCCGGTCCTCAACTTCCCGTTCCAGTTTGCCGGAATAGTCCTTCATCTGGCTTTCCACTTCCCGCAGCTGGCTCAGGGAGGTGTCCACGGTCTGCAGGTGGCGGTTGATAATGGCCACCATGCTGCCGATCTCGTCATGTTCGTGGGAAGGTGGAACCGGTAGCCGGGCCTTTTCGGGCGCGTTGCGGACGTCCTGCAGGCTGCTGATGACCCGCATCATGGGCTTCGTCAGCACGAAATAGAACACCACCAGCAGCATGGCCGACAGCACCAGACTCTTGAGGATGCCGCTGATCAGTATGAAGGCGGCCCGGGACAGGAACAGGTTGCCGTAGTAGTTGGTGGATATTGTGATGACCAGCTGGCCCAGTTCGATCTGTTGCAGGTCCGGTACTTCCAGCTCTGTGGAGTAGCGGCGGGTCTCCCCGAACAGCAGGTCACTGATCCAGCGGTAGCTGCCATCACCGCTGCCGCGGCTGGCGGCGGACAGGGTGCGGTTCTTGGTGTCCAGGATGCGGGCGTCGATCACCGCCGGGTGGCGGAGCATGCCGTCCAGCAGTTCACCAGCCAGCCGGGTGTCGATATTGTAGGCGATCTGGGACGCAGGGCTGTGGCTGATGTCCATCAACGCCTCAATATCCTGATCCATATAGGTGCGGGTACTGTGGTATTCCACCGTTACCTGGATCAGGTTGAGAACGAGCCCCACCGCCATCGCAAGCAACACGGTGTTGCGGGTGAGGCGGTATGACAGACGGTTCCTGAAAAGATGCGTCACTCTATTCCCTGTGCGGCTGGGCAGACCTGGGTGGGTTGTCAGTCGTCGTAGTCGGCTTTCTTCTTCCAGTCATCGTCATGGAGGAAGGTATCCCATTCCTTGTCCAACCGGTTCTGCTGTTCTGCGGAACGGGCGCTTTCGCCACTGTTCAGCTCCTGTTCCAGTTCATGGATGCGTTCCTTGAAGGCGGCCACCGCCCTGGCGGCCATGTCATTGCCCTTGGACTTGGCCATTTCCGACGCCGCCAGATGGTAGGCATGGATCGCCTTGCGCAGGTCATTATGCCTGACATGATCCCGTGCCTGGAAAACGAACAGGTCGGCGTGGGTCTTGTGGATGGTAAACAGCACGTGGCGCAGGTTGGCCTTGGCCGTGGCCGCATTGACCTTGCCGGACTTGTGGAGAGACTCGATCAGCTTGAAAAGGCTTTGCAGCAGCTCCTTGATATAGTTCGACTTGTCGGGGGAATCGATGATAACTTTCGGGTGCTCGTCGGTGCCGTCCAGCACTTTCTGTTTGTTTTCCTGCACCTTGGCCAGCCAGTCTTTCACGGGGAGGTCGGCCTGTTCCTGCTGGAGCCCCTTGCAGGTTTCCTCCATCCGCCGCAGCAGGAGCAGCTTGATGTCCCGGGTCAGGTACTGGCCCGGCAATTCGTCATAGATCCGGTAGGCCCGGTTGTAGGCGTCCTCCAGCGAGGTGATACGGCGGGCTCGTTCGATGCGGGCCCGTTCGCGCATCTGGCTGATCACCACAATCACGATCGAGGCAACGACAACCGCCAGTAACAGCAGAACAATGGTGATGGTATTCATGTATCCCGGGGGGCTCCCTGATTATCTTTCTGATTTGGGGAAGGCTGCCATGAAACGGATCCGCCAGTGCCCATGATGGGGCACAGGACCCGTCCCTATAGCGCCCGAGCTATCGCAAGTATCTGGCAGACTGACAGAAAAGTCTAATCGATTCCGTTCCAACATGTTACAGGTGATAGAATGGGATGTTTGCCGTGTCCCGGAGGCGTTGCCCGCAATGGATATTTCCCGCGTTGACCTGAATCTGCTGGTGTACCTGGATGTGCTGCTGCGGGAGAAGAATGTCACCAAGGCAGCCAATCACCTGGGCATCACCCAACCGGCCATGAGTAATGGCCTGCGGCGGCTCCGCGACCTGTTCGACGACCCGCTGCTGGTGCGCACCAGCGAGGGCATGACCGCCACCGAGCGGGCCACGGAGCTGCAACCGCTGGTGCGGGGCATCCTGTCGGATATCGAGCAGGCGGTGCAGGAGAAGGCGTCATTCTCCGCCAATGAGAGCCAGCGGGTGTTCCGGATCATGGCCAGTGACTATGCCGAGTCCTGTCTGATGCCCCGGGTGTTGCGGCGTATTCGCCAGGAGGCCCCCAACGTGATCCTGGACGTACTGACCCCCAGTGATGTGAGTTTCCAGGATGTGGAGCAGGGGCGTCTGGACATGGCCATCAACCGCTTCGACAAGATTCCCCAGTCCTTCCACCAGAAAACCCTGTGGACGGAATACTTCGCCTGCCTGATGAACGTGCGCAACCCGATCCTGCAGGATCCGTTTACCCTCGACAGTTACCTGGCGGCCAGTCATATCTGGGTCAGCAAGACCGGGTTCGGTGTCGGTGTCGGGGTCAATCCCAAGGATGTGCAGCGTCTGGGATGGGTCGACGAGGCCCTGGGCCTGATGGGGCGCAAGCGGCATATCGCGGTGTTCACCCGACACTACCAGGTGGCGATGCTGCTGGCGGAGCAGCATGACCTGATTGCCACCCTGCCCAGCCGGGCGGCGTGGTTGCAGAAGGATAACGCCAACCTGGTGATCAAGCCGCCTCCCTTTGACATTCCTCCCTTCGAGCTGAAGATGGCGTGGAGTCCGCTGTTGCAGCACAACGCCGACCATCAGTGGCTGCGGCGACTGGTGGCCGCCGTGGCGGAAGAGGTGGACGAGGAGTTCGCCGAGTTCGGGCGCCAGTTCGAGGCGGTGGAGCCGGATGGCCCCCACCGGTCAGAGCGGTAGTTCCCGCAATTCCAGCGACGGACGGGCGATGTCCCACATGCGCTGGAAATCCTCCGCCAGCAATCTGGCCCGGCCGCTGTCCGCGAAGCTGGCGAATCCCTCCGGACGGTCAAACCGGTGCCGGACCAGGACACCTTGCCGGTCCACCAGCAGGAATGGTTGCTCCACCGGCGGGTAATCGGTGTTGACCAGTCGCAGGTCGATGGCACTGGGCAGGCGCCGCAGCAGGTCCACCAACCGGTGACGACGTTTCACCAATGGTGCATCGTCGTGGATCAGCAGGCGGATTTCGCTGTTGCGGTGATGTCGGGCCAGCCACGACAGCAGATCCCGCAGACGCTGGCGGTCGTACAGGTCGTGGTCCAGCAGGCGGTCATAGAGCCACAGCCGTTGCCGGGCCTGCCCCGCCAGGCTGTCCATCAGGTCGGGTATCTGGTGGTCACCGTCAATCAGCCAGCTCTGTTCGTCCTCACCCAGTATCATGGGCTTGTGCCGTGGGGGTTCATCGTCAAATCCCCCGGTCACCAGTGTTGGTGCCAGGCAACGCATGCCGTAGTGGGGGATGCCCGCGTCGTCGTAGGGTTCCGTGAAGACATGGAAGCCACTGCGCTGGTAGAAGGGGACGGCGTGTTCCTGGGCTGACAGGTGCAGGTTCTGCACCTGGCCGGCGGCCTCGGTCATCAGGTGCCGCAGCATCTTCTCGCCGAGGCCGGTGCCCCGGTGCTGGGGCCGAACGGCCATGCGCCCGATGTGGGCGGTGTCATCAAGGGTATAGAACATCCGTGCCGTGGCCGCCGGGGTGTTGTCCGGCAGCACGGCGAGGAAGTGGTCGGCGATCTCGTCGGTGTCGTCCCACTCCAGTTCCGGCGGCACCTTCTGTTCGTCGATGAAGACGGACTGGCGGATATCCCTGACATCCCGGGGCGCCAGTTGCCAGCTGTACTTGCGGAATCTCACAGTCATTCGAAATAGAGGCTTCCCTGGTTGTAGAGTACGGTCAGCAGTTCCGCCAGGGCGGGATCCCGGCACAGGCGGGTGACCTCTGCCGCGTCTGGCCGGCTGGATGCGCACAGCACCGGCGCCAGGGGTTGTGCATCACCGCTGAGCAGGTAGCGTTCCCCGTCCACGAACAGGGCGGTCTGTCCGTCCAGTTCCGTATAAGCGAAACGGGAGCCCTCATTCCAGCGTAGTACACCGCCATCCACCAGGGCTTCCAGCAGGTCGTCGGTGGTTGCCGGTGGTTCCGCGGAAATTACGATGTCACTGTTCTTCGGGGACGTGCTGAACTGGCCGAACCACAACGCCAGGTTGCGTCGGTCGGACACCCGTGAGCGGATTTCCGCTTCCAGCCTGTCCAGTGCCTGGTCGCCGATGGCGCCCGGGTTATCCGGCAGGCGGGTATCGCCATCGGAGAGATGAGCGGAGACGTCGGTTTCCGTGCACAGGAAATCGGTAAAGCTGGTCAGCAGGTCGTCCACGGTTGGCGCGCGGAACCCCACCGACAGGGTGATACAGTCATCTTCCGCCACGCCATGGTGGCCGATGCCTGGCGGCAGGTACAGCATGTCGCCGGGTTCCAGCAGGACTTCCTCATCCGCCTGCCAGTCCTTCAGGATGCGAAGCGGGGTGCCTTCCACCCGGGGCGACTGTTCGCTGCAGGCGCCACCGAAGCGCCAGCGACGATGGCCCTCTGCCTGCAGCAGGAACACATCGTACTGATCGAAATGGGGGCCGACACTGCCACCGGCAGGGGCGTAGCTGGCCATGATGTCGTCCAGGCGCCAGTTGGGCACGAAGCGGAAGTGGTCCAGGATATCGGCGGCCTCCGGCACCCAGTGGTCCAGCCCCTGCACCAGCAGGGTCCAGTTTCCCGGCGGTGGGGAGGTAAAGCGGTCGGTGCTGAACGGGCCGTTGTGGAGTTGCCAGGGGTGGCCGTTCTCTTCCTCCACAACCATTCGGGATTCCACTGCCTGTTCACAGGCCAGGCCAGCCAGTTCATCGGCACTGACCGGGCTCTCGAAGCCGGGAAACGCCTGGCGGATCACCAGCGGCTTCTTCTGCCAGTAGTCCCGCAGGAAGGTGTCGGCGGACAGGCCGCCGGGGAGTCGGTCAGGTACCGTCATGATCCGATGTTTTCCGCCTGTTCGGCCGCATTGCCGGTATAGTTTGCCGGCGTCAGCGCCATGAGTTCATCCTTTGCGGCCTGGGGGATGTCCAGGTTCTGCACGAAGTCGTGGATCAGTTCCGGGCTCATGTCCTTGCCACGGGTCAGCTCCTTGAGCTTCTCATAGGGCTTTTCGATGTTGTAGCGGCGCATCACCGTCTGGATCGGCTCCGCCAATACCTCCCAGGCGTTGTCCAGGTCATCGTTCAGACGCGTCGGGTTGACTTCCAGCTTGCCCAGGCCTTTCAGGGTGGCCTCGTAGGCAATCAGGCTGTGGGCAAAGCCCACGCCCAGGTTGCGCAGTACAGTCGAGTCAGTCAGATCCCGCTGCCAGCGGGAAATCGGCAGTTTGCTGCCCAGGTGCGCCAGGATGGCGTTGGCAATGCCCAGGTTGCCCTCGGAGTTTTCGAAGTCGATGGGGTTGACCTTGTGGGGCATGGTGGAGGAGCCAATCTCGCCGGCTACGGTTTTCTGCTTGAAGTAGCCCAGGGAAATGTAGCCCCAGATATCCCGGTCCAGGTCGATCAGGATGGTGTTGAAGCGGGCAATGGCGTCGAACAGCTCGGCGATATAATCATGGGGTTCGATCTGGGTAGTGTAGGGGTTCCAGGACAGCCCCAGGCCCTCAACAAAGTCCCTGGCGTTGGCGGCCCAGTCCACGGAGGGGTAGGCGGACAGGTGGGCATTGTAGTTGCCCACGGCGCCATTGATCTTGCCCAGCAGTTCCACCTCGCGGATCTGCTTCAGTTGGCGGCGCAGTCGGTGGACCACGTTGGCGAGTTCCTTGCCCACGGTGCTCGGGGAGGCGGTCTGGCCATGGGTACGGGAGAGCATGGGCTGTTTCGCATGCTCCACAGCGAGTGCTTCCAGGCGCTGGACAATGCGGTCCATGGCCGGCAACAGGCCGTCGTCCAGGCCTTCCCGCAGCATCAGGGCATGGGACAGATTGTTGATGTCCTCGGAGGTGCAGGCGAAGTGGACAAACTCGGTGATGGCCTGCAGTTCCTCCACCGGTGCGATCCGTTCCTTGATGAAGTATTCCACCGCCTTGACGTCGTGGTTGGTGGTGCGTTCGATGGTCTTGATGGCCTCGGCGTCCGCCAAGCTGAAGTTTTCCACCACCCGGTCCAGGCCGTCCCGGGCACTGGCGCTTAGTGTCGGTACCTCGGTGATCTCTGGGTGGTTCGCCAGTTGCTGCAGCCAGCGTACCTCCACCTTGACCCGGTTACGGATCAGCCCGTACTCGCTGAAAATTTCCCGGAATACCGAAACTTTGTTGCCGTAGCGGCCGTCCACCGGAGAAATGGCGGTCAGGCTGGTCAGTTCCATCAGATTGTAACCTCATCAGAATCGGGCAGGGCGCAGGAATGCGCGAAGCCTACGGGGTGAATAGTTTGGTGTCCATGATACACCAGCGCGAACGGCAATTCAGCGCCGGGTGGGTGTCGGGTGTGACACGATGGCAGGGGCGGGTTACCCGGAGTGATAGACCGACTGGTTGGCCTTCTCCGCCAGTTCCCGGGCAATGGCAGCCACCTTGCGGCGACGAAAGATCAGTTGCCAGCGGCGGCCCCCGGTCTGGCGCCAGAGCACGGCGGAGCGTATGCCGGCCAGCAGCAGGGCGCGTACCCGGGCGGCGTTCTCTTCCCGCTGGAGCACGTTGGGATCGCCGGTCACCTGGATGCGCAGACGGAAGGTGCTGATGGTGTCCTGATAGACTGAGGCCAGGTTGCTGATCAGGTTGCCGTGCACATAGCCGAAATGGCTGGCGGTGTGGCGGGCGCTGTCGATGCGTTGGCCGATGGCGGACAGCATGTCGCGGTTGCGGTTGAGGCTCGACTCCAGCTGGATCAGGTTCAGGCTGTAGCGAAGGATATCCATATCCTGCTGGCGGGTCTGGTTGCTGAGGATCTTGGCCAGGGCATCGAGACCTTCGCGCAGGTTCATCAGCTCACCGCCGTACACCTCCAGGGTGTCGTCCGGATTGGTGACAAACAGCGACCGCAGGGCGGTTTCCAGGCTGGACTCGGCACAGCGGCCCTGGTGGGCCACCTGGCTGACCAGGGTGGCGGCCTGGAAGACCCCTGCCAGTGCCAGTGTCTGGTCGGTGAGGGACTTGCTCAAGACGCCTCCGCCTTGGCGCTGGTGGCCGGGGCTGACGGTTCCTGCTGGTCGTCCCGCCAGGTGGTCTCGATAACGGCGCCACCCAGGCAGACCTCACCATCATAGAACACCACGGACTGCCCGGGGGTAACCGCCCGCTGGGCGTCATCGAACACGACCCGGGTACCGCGACCGGTCACAGTAACCTCGCAGTCCTGGTCCGGCTGGCGATAGCGGGTCTTGGCCTTGCAGCGGAAGCGGTGTGCCGGGGGCTCTCCGGCCACCCAGTCAACCGGCCCGCTGAGCAGTCCCCGGGACAACAGCAGGGGGTGCTGCTTGCCCTGGACGGCCACCAGTACGTTGCGGTCCAGATCCTTTTCAGCCACATACCAGGGATCGTCACTGAAACCCGCCAGGCCACCGATGCCCAGGCCCTGACGCTGGCCAATGGTGTGGTACATCAGGCCCTGGTGACGACCGATTACATGGCCGTCCGGCGTCTGGATCTCACCGGGCTGGGCCGGCAGGTACTGCTTGAGGAAGTCGCTGAACTTGCGCTCCCCGATAAAGCAGATGCCGGTGGAGTCCTTCTTGTCGTGGGTGATAAAACCCTGTTCCTCGGCGATACGCCGGACCTCCGGTTTTTCCAGTTCACCCACGGGGAACAGGGTGCGGGCGACCCGCTCGCCGGACACCGCGTGCAGGAAATAGCTCTGGTCCTTGTTATTGTCCAGCCCCTTGAGTAACTGGGCCCTGCCAGGATGATCCGGATCGGGACGCTGGCGGGTGTAGTGGCCGGTGGCGATATAGTCGGCCCCCAGGGTAATGGCGTAGTCGAGGAATGCCCGGAACTTCACTTCCTTGTTGCACAGGATATCCGGATTGGGGGTGCGACCGGCGCTGTATTCCGACAGGAAGTGCTCGAACACCCGGTCCCAGTATTCGTCGGCAAAGCTGGCTGTGTGCAGGGTGATGCCGATGGCATCCGCCACCGCCTGGGCGTCCGCAAGGTCGGTCATGGCCGTGCAGTATTCGGTGCCGTCGTCCTCGTCCCAGTTTTTCATGAACAGGCCTTCCACCTGGTAGCCCCGGTCCTTCAGCAGCCAGGCGGCCACGGAGGAATCCACACCGCCGGACATGCCGACGATAACCCGGGTATCTGCTGGTGCACTGGTAGTGAGCTGGTTCATGGCGTAAACGGATTCTGGTTGCCGGTGGATATCAGGGGCGCGATTGTAACACCGTTTGTGGTCGCTATGCTTCCGGCTCCACGATGACCTCCAGCGGGAAACGGCGGCCTTCTCGGTAATCCAGTATGCAGTCGAGCACCATGGGGCTACGCAGACGGTCCCCCAGTTGGCGGATCTCGTCCAGGGTGAGCCAGTGGGCCGCGGCGATGCCGGTATCCAGTTCGGTGGTTACCTGGCGGACCGGGGAGGCGGTAAAGCAGAAACGGAAGTAGGTCACCCCGTTTGCGGGGGCGATATAGCGGTACATGCCCAGGAAGGCTTTGGGTTCCACTTCCCAGCCGGTTTCCTCAAGGGCTTCCCGGCGGGCCGCATCGGCCACGGCTTCGCCTTCTTCAATGTGGCCGGCGGGCTGGTTGAACACCAGGTCGCCGTTGATGCGCTCTTCCACCAGCAGGAAACGTCCCCGTTCATCTTCCACGATAACGGCGACGGTGGCATGTGGTTTCCAGGTCATGGGCAACTCCCGGTCAGGTGTGTTGGCGGCGATGTCGGGGGCGTCGGCGACTGGCACTGGGCCCTTTGCCAGCGGTCCTGCCTGGCCCTTTGGGAAGGTGGATCGTGAGTTGGCGATATTCCCCGGGGGCAAGGTTATCCAGGCTCCATTCCCCGATCTGCCAGCGCACCAGTCGCAGGGTGGGGAAGCCGGTGGCAGCGGTCATACGGCGTACCTGTCGGTTGCGGCCTTCGGTCAGCCTGAGTTCGAGCCAGGAGGTGGGGATGTTCGCCCGCTCACGCACCGGCGGGTTCCGGGGCCAGAGTGATGGTGTTGGTATGCGATGAGCGGCAGCAGGGCGGGTGGGGCCATCTTTCAGGTCGACACCCCGACGCAACTGGTCCAGGGCCGAATCGGTGATTGCTCCCTCTACCTGGACCAGATAGGTTTTGGTCATCTTCTGGTGTGGGGAGGCAATTCGGTGCTGCAGGCTGCCATCATCGGTCAGTAGAACCAGGCCTTCGGAGTCGTAGTCAAGACGACCGGCGGGATAGACGTCCGGCAGATCCACATAATCGGCCAGCGTTGATCGGCCCCGTTCATCGCTGAACTGGCACAGGGTGTGAAAAGGCTTGTTGAGCAGGATAAGGGCAGCCATCCCGACATGTTAACAGACTGACATCCATTAACACGGGGGGATGGCTTATGATCGTGGTAGCGATCTTGTGTCAGCCGTTGACCATACGTACCACGTTGCTGGCCTGACCCTGTTCCTGGTCGGTGTTATCGTTATCCCGCGCGGAATGAGAATCCTGTCCCTTCGTGGCGGGTTGCTGTTCCGGAACGATGTTCACCGCGTGAACACCCTTGTCGCTGGGTTTCTTGTCAAAGGTGACCGGTTGGCCGGCTTTCAGGGTTTTATACCCTTCCATTTGTACCGAGGAGAAATGTGCAAACAGGTCGTCACTGCAGCCCTCTTCGATAATGAAGCCATAACCCTTGGCGTTGTTAAACCACTTTACTTTGCCCCTAGGCATGATGAACTCCCTTGTCCAGTCATTATCTGTCGTAACCTACGGCCTGCGCGGGCCGCCTGATACGGCGTTTTACACAATTTTACATTGCAAGATTTACTTTTGATCATTAGTGGGTGTGAGTCAACACTAAACTCGCGGGAATTACTGATTGTGCACATTACATCATTGTTATGGGGCGCTATGGTGCACCGAAATCTACAGGTTTTCGGTATTTATTGAGCATGACGTTATAGCAGCGGAATTAATAAAAGCATGGGGTCTAAGGACGGCTTCCCATCTACCGGTTCGGGCCCGCCGCCGGTCCGTCCAGTGCGGGATCTTTTCCTGGGGCGGGGTGTCGTTTTGGTGACAAGGGCACTCCGGGCTGGTTGCCCCGGGTATCGACGCGGTATCATGCGCCATTGAACCCGGTGGCGTTTTTACTGTCTGAGTGACTGTCGAGTGCTGACCTTCTGTTTCTTCCCTGGAATACCGGAAAGGTGGTCCGAAGAAGACGGGCAGCGAGAGTGCGTCCAGTCGCATAGCAGGGTAGCTCGGATCTTGAAAACCCGTCGCCGGACATCCATCTTATGTCACAGAAACCGACATCCGGTACGAGAATCATGCGGACACTCAGAAATTCTCTACTAATATTGAATCAGGGGGATCACGACGGTGAGGACGAGCCAGGGCGCGAAGACAGCGTCAGCGTGGCTCCGGAGAAACCGGCCCTGAAGCGGCCGCCCCAGTATCGGGTGGTCCTTCTGAACGACGATTACACACCCATGGATTTTGTGGTGGATGTGTTGATGAAATTCTTCGCCATGAACGAAGAAAAGGCGACGCAGGTGATGCTGCTCGTCCATACGCAGGGAAAGGCCGTATGTGGGGTGTATACCCGGGACATCGCGGAAACGAAAGCAGCGCAGGTGAACCAGTATTCCTCCGAGTGCGAGCATCCGCTGCTGTGCGAGATTGAACGTGCGGACTGACTGACCTTATGCGGGGTGGCCCATGCTGAGCAAAGATCTTGAAATTACGCTGAATGCCGCGTTCCGGAATGCCCGGGACAAGCGTCATGAATTCATGACGGTTGAGCACCTGCTGCTGGCATTGCTGGACAACGATTCAGCGGTGGGCGTCCTCAAAGCCTGCGGGGCTGACCTGCAGCGGCTGCAGGATGAGCTTACCGAGTTCGTGGACTCCACCACGCCTCTGATTCCCGGCAGTGACAGTGAGCGGGAAACCCAGCCGACCCTGGGCTTCCAGCGCGTACTGCAGCGGGCCGTCTTCCATGTACAGTCTTCCGGTAAGAAGGAGGTCACCGGTGCCAACGTCCTGGTCGCCATTTTCAGCGAGCAGGAGAGTCAGGCTGTCTACCTGCTGAAGAAGCAGAACATTGCCCGTATCGATGTGGTCAATTTCGTTTCCCATGGCATCTCCCGTGTCCAGGGAGGCGAAGAGCCGGAAGCTCCGGATCCGGCCGCGCAGGAAGAGGGCGCCGAGGAAGGTTCCTCCAACCGCCCTCTGGAAGCCTATGCCTCCAATCTGAACGAACAGGCTCGTCAGGGGCGTATTGACCCGCTGATTGGCCGCGAGCACGAAGTGGAGCGGGTGGTCCAGATCCTGGTTCGCCGCCGCAAGAATAATCCGTTGCTGGTGGGTGAGGCCGGTGTCGGCAAGACTGCCATCGCCGAGGGCCTGGCCCGTCGCATCGTGGACGGCCATGTGCCGGACATCATTGCCGATGCGGTGGTCTACTCCCTGGACCTGGGCGCGCTGCTGGCGGGCACCAAGTACCGTGGTGATTTCGAGAAGCGCCTGAAAGGGCTGCTGGCGGAGCTCAAGAAAGAGAAGCGGGCCATCCTGTTCATCGACGAGATCCACACCATCATTGGTGCGGGATCCGCCTCCGGTGGTGTGATGGACGCGTCTAACCTGCTCAAGCCGATGCTCAGCTCCGGTGAGATCCGCTGCATTGGGTCCACCACCTTCTCCGAGTTCCGGGGCATCTTCGAGAAGGACAGCGCGCTGGCCCGTCGCTTCCAGAAAATCGACGTTAACGAGCCCAGCGTGGATGACACCTACCAGATCCTCAAGGGACTCAAGCCGCACTTCGAGAAGCACCACGATCTCAAGTACACGGACAAGGCCCTGCGGGTGGCCGCCGAGCTGGCGGACCGGTACATTTCCGACCGTCACCTGCCGGACAAGGCCATCGACGTCATCGATGAGGCCGGTGCCCGTCAGCGTCTGTTGCCGGAGGCCAAGCGCCGTAAGGTGATCGGTGTGTCCGCCATCGAGGATGTGGTGGCTACCATTGCCCGGATTCCGCCGAAGAGCGTGTCCAGCAGCGACAAGGACCTGCTGCGCAACCTGGAGCGGGACCTGAAGATGACCGTGTTCGGCCAGGACCCGGCCATCGAGTCGCTGTCCAACGCCATCAAGCTGGCCCGTGCCGGCCTCAAGGCGCCGGAGAAGCCGGAGGGCGCGTTCCTGTTTGCCGGCCCCACCGGTGTCGGCAAGACCGAGGTGACCCGTCAGCTGGCCAAGGTGCTGGGCATCGAACTGGTCCGCTTCGACATGTCCGAGTACATGGAGCGCCATACTGTGTCACGGCTGATTGGCGCGCCTCCGGGCTATGTCGGTTTTGACCAGGGTGGTCTGCTCACCGAATCGGTCAACAAGCACCCGCACTGTGTGCTGTTGCTGGATGAGATCGAGAAGGCGCACCCGGAAGTGTTCAACCTTCTGCTTCAGGTGATGGATCACGGCACCCTGACCGACAACAACGGTCGCAAGGCGGACTTCCGCCACGTCATCCTGGTGATGACTACCAACGCCGGTGCCGAGGACATCAGCCGTCGCTCCATCGGTTTCCAGGAGCAGGACCACAGCACCGATGGCATGGAGGTGATCAACAAGATGTTTACGCCGGAGTTCCGCAACCGCCTGGATTCCATTATCCAGTTCGGCGGCCTGGCGCCGGAGATCATCACCCATGTGGTGGACAAGTTCCTCACTGAACTGCAGGCACAGCTCGACGAAAAGCAGGTGGTGCTGCACGTGGACGACGAGGCCAAGCTCTGGCTGGCGGAGAAAGGGTACGATCCGACCATGGGGGCCCGTCCTATGGCCCGCCTGATCCAGGACAAGATCAAGCGTCCGCTGGCGGAACAGATCCTGTTCGGGGCTCTGTCCGAGAACGGTGGCGAGGTGAATGTTCACCTCAAGGATGGGGAGCTGGTGTTCGAGTACGAGAACGAGCCGGCCGAAGCGGTGTAACGATCAGGCCCCGGGGAGCCGGGGCCTGTGATCCGCACCATGCACAACAACGAAAAAGCCCCGCCTTGGCGGGGCTTTTTCTTGCGCAGATGTCAGGCCGCTGTGTTGCCGGCCCGGCAGGCTGGCGGCATTAACGGGCGCGGTAGACGATGCGCCCCTTGCTCAGGTCGTAGGGAGTCAGCTCTACCTTGACCTTGTCGCCAGTGAGGATGCGGATGTAGTTCTTGCGCATCTTGCCGGAGATGTGGGCAGTGACAACATGGCCGTTGCTCAGCTCCACACGGAACATGGTGTTGGGAAGGGTATCCACAATTACCCCTTCCATTTCAATGACATCTGATTTCGCCATTCAGTAAGGACCTCGCTTGATTGGGTTTCCCTGATTCCAGAATGGCGCAATTCTGCCTCATTTGGTCGCGATTGGCAAAAAAAGCGTCAATCCTGCGGGAACGTCGTCTTATGGAATAACCGAAAGGCGGTGCTCAGGAGGGTTCCTGGTCCGGGTCGAACTGCTGCCAGGAGCCGTCGATCAGCGCCTCGATCGGACGGAAGCGGGTCTTGTAGTTCATCTTCCGGCTCTGGGCAATCCAGTACCCCAGGTAGACCCAGGGCAGCCCCTGCTCCCGGGCCTCCCGGATCTGCCAGAGTATGGCCAGGGTACCCAGGCTGCGCCTGTCGTGGTCCGGGCTGAATACGGTGTAGATGGCGGATAGCCCGTCATCCAGCTTGTCCAGCACCGCCAGGCCGATCAGCTCGTCACCGACGTTCATCTCCAGGAACCAGCTGTCCGTGGCACCTTCCACCAGGAAGGACTGGAACTGGTCCCGGGAAGGCGGGTACATGTCGCCGTCGGCATGTCGTTCATTGATGTAGTGCTCATAGAGCTGGTAGTACCGTTCGGAGAACTGGGCGGGCACCAGCTTGAAGGTGACATCCTCGTTGCGTTTCCAGACCCGGCGTTGGGACCGGTCCGGGCGGAACGCGCGGGCGTCCAGGCGAACCGGGACACAGGCGTTGCAGTGCTCGCAGTGGGGGCGGTAGTAATGGGAGCCGCTACGGCGAAAGCCCAGAGCAGTGAGCTGGCTGTAGAGCCGCTTGTCTATCTGCGCTCTGGGGTCCACGAACATGGTGGTGGCGTCGCGGCCGGGCAGGTAACTGCAACTGTGGGCCGGTGTGGCAAAGAATACCAGCGTTCTCAGGCTGCTCATCCTTATCCCTCCCCCGGGCGTGAGCCTTGCCAGGTCCAGTCCAGTCGCCAGTGGTCCTGGCGAGGTGGGTGGTCGATGTTTTCCTCCAGTATAGATAAGAATACCCGCCGGGGAATAGTTCGTGCGCCCATTCTCAGCAGGTGGGGGCTTTCCACCTGGCAGTCCATCATGCGGTAGCCGGAGCGCCACAGCTCGCCGCACAGGTGAACCAGCACTGTCTTTGAGGCGTTGGTTTCCAGGGAAAACATGGATTCACCAAAGAAGCAGCGCCCGATGGCCAGCCCGTAGAGGCCGCCCACCAGTTCATCGCGGTGATTCCAGGCTTCGATGGAATGGGCGTGACCACGACGGTGGAGTTCCTTGTAGGCCTGCTCCATGTCGTCGGTGATCCAGGTGCCTTCGGGCCGGGTGGAACCGCACAGATGGATGACGCGTCGGAACGACTGGTTCGTGGTGATGCGGAAGCGCCCCTGGTTCAGGGTGCGACGCAGGCTGTGTGAGATATGAATGTCATCGGGAAAGAGGACGCATCGGGGGTCGGGGGACCACCAGAGGATCGGCTGGTCGTCGCTGAACCAGGGGAAGATGCCGCTCCGGTAGGCGTGCAGCAGCCGTTCAGGGGACAGGTCGCCCCCGAGGGCTAGCAGGCCATCGGGTTCCCGCAGGGCTTCTTCCGCGGGGGGAAACCACAGGTAGTCCGGATCAAGCCAGGGCAGGGCACTCATCGGGTCTGCCTCTTGTTACCCACCCCGGGCTGACGCCGGGGCGGGTGATCTCCATGCGGGGTTCAGCCCTGCTGGTCCAGGAATTTCTCGGCATCCAGCGCCGCCATGCAGCCGAAGCCGGCGGAGGTGACCGCCTGGCGGTAGACATGGTCAGCCACGTCGCCGGCCGCAAAAACGCCGGGCACGCTGGCCTGGGTAGCCATGCCTTCCAGGCCGCTGCGAATGCGGATATAGCCGCCTTCCATATCGAGCTGACCTTCAAACAATTCGGTATTGGGGCGGTGGCCGATGGCAATGAATACGCCGGCCAGGTCCAGTTCCCGGGTGCTGTCATCCTTGGTGCTGCGAATGCGCATGCCGGTAACGCCGGTGCCATCGCCCAGAACCTCGTCCAGGGTATGGTCCCAGACAATCTTGACGTTGCCGTTCTCGGCCTTCTCGAACAGCTTGTCCTGCAGGATCTTCTCCGCCCGGAGCTTGTCCCGGCGATGGACCAGGGTCACTTCGTCGGCGATATTGGACAGGTACAGGGCCTCTTCAACGGCGGTGTTGCCGCCGCCGATCACCGCGACTTTCTGCTTCTTGTAGAAGAAGCCATCGCAGGTGGCACAGGCGGATACGCCCTGGCCCTTGAACTTCTCCTCGGACTCCAGACCCAGGTACATGGCCGAGGCGCCGGTGGCAATGATCAGGGCATCGCAGGTGTACTCGCCGCTGTCGCCCTTGAGGCGAAACGGACGGTTACGCAGATCGGCCTCGTTGATGGTGTCGTAAACCACACTGGTTTCGAAGCGCTCGGCGTGCTTGAGCATGCGCTGCATCAGTTCCGGGCCCTGGACGCCGTCGTTGTCGCCGGGCCAGTTGTCCACGTCGGTGGTGGTGGTGAGCTGGCCACCCACCTCAATGCCTGTGATCAGGGTAGGCTTCAGGTTGGCGCGGGCCGCGTAGACAGCCGCTGTATAACCGGCGGGGCCGGAACCCAGGATGATCAGTCGGGAGTGTTTGCTGTCGGTCATTGCTCGTGTCTCTTCAGTTCTCGGGGCGATTGTCCGTGGCGGAAAAGGATACCAAGATCTATGGCAAACGCGAATTTGATTGCCGTAATCTGGGTCATTGAGTGGCGCTATTCCTGTCGGATGACCGGGTGATCGTATGATGCCCGGTCGGGCAGAGGGCTAGGCTCGCCCGATGACCGGCACCTGGTCCAGTAGCTGCCGGACCCGTTGCTCGCCCTTGCCGCTGTCGCCCTGTTCCAGTCGATGACTGGCGATGGCCGGGAACACGGTCTGTACATCATCTGGCAGGACATGATGACGCCCCTGCATCAGTGCCCAGGCCCGGGCGGCCCGCATCAGGCCGAGACCGGCACGGGGAGACAGGCCATAGATCAGGCCCGGCATGCGCCGGCTCTCTTCCAGCAGGTTCTGGATGTAGTCCAGCAGGGCCGGGCTGGTACTGACCCGGGCGACGCCCTCCTGCAGGGTTTTCAGGTCCTCGGGGCGGAACATGGTGCGAAGCCGCTCGGTCATCTGGCGCCGGTCTTCCCCTTCCAGCAGTTCCCGCTCTGCCTTGGGGTCCGGGTACCCCAGGCGCAGGCGCATCAGGAAGCGGTCAAGCTGGGACTCCGGCAGGGGATAGGTGCCCCCCTGTTCCACCGGGTTCTGGGTGGCAATCACGAAAAATGGCAGGGGCAGGGGGCGGGTTTCACCCTCGATGGACACCTGGCGCTCCTCCATGGCTTCCAGCAGGGCACTCTGGGTGCGCGGAGAGGCGCGATTGATCTCGTCGGCCAGGACCACCTGGGCAAAGATGGGCCCCTGGTGGAACACCAGTGAACCGGCCTCCCGGTCGTACATGGAGAACCCCAGTACATCCGCCGGCAGCAGGTCGTTGGTGAACTGGATGCGCTGATAGGACAGGCCCATAACCTTGGCGAGGGCGTGGGACAGGGTGGTCTTGCCCATGCCGGGGATGTCCTCGATCAGCAAGTGCCCCTGGGCGAGCAGCCCGCACAGGGCGAGCCGGATCTGGGGCTCCTTGCCGAGGACGATGTGGTTCAGTTCGGTGATCGCGGCGTCGATCAGTTTCTTCATGGAGAATCCGGTGGTTGTGTGTCAGTCCCGCACGCGCTTGAGCAGGTCGCTGTACGCATCGATACGTCTGTCCCTGAGGTACGGCCAGATGCGACGCACGGACTCGCTCCGATGCCGGTCGATGTCTGCCGCCAGGATAGCTTCCTGGTGCTCGTCTGCGCGGTTGAGGAATTCCCCCTGGGCGCCACAGATGAAGCTGTTGCCCCAGAAGCGGATGCCAGTGGTCTGGCCGGACGGGTCCGGTTCGATGCCCACCCGGTTGGGGGCAATCACGGGCAGGCCGTTGGCGACCGCGTGGCCCCGTTGCACGGTGATCCAGGCGTCCAATTGCCGTGCCTGTTCGTCGGCGTCATCGGTGGTGTCCCAGCCAATGGCGGTGGGGTAGATCAGCAACTCCGCGCCGGCCAGTGCCATCAGTCGGGCCGCTTCCGGATACCACTGGTCCCAGCATACCAGCACGCCCAGCCGGCCTACGGAGGTGTCAATAGGGGTAAAACCGCTGGCGCCGCTGTTAAAGGTAGCGTCCCCCGGTGTGAAGTAGAATTTTTCGTAGAAACCCGGATCGTCGGGAATGTGCATCTTGCGGTAGAGCCCGGCGATGGAGCCGTCGCTCTCCAGCACCACGGCGGTGTTGTGATAAACGCCATTCATGCGGCGTTCGAAGACTGAACCCACCAGTACAATGCCCAGCTCCCGTGCCAGCGAGGCCAGGCGGTCGGTGGTGGGACCGGGAATGGGTTCCGCCAGGTTGAAAACCGCCGTGTCTTCCTTCTGGCAGAAGTACAGGGTGGCGTGCAGTTCCTGCAGTATCACCAGTTGCGCACCTTCGGCGGCAGCCTGTCTGACCAGTCGCTCCGTGGTCTCCAGGCTGGCCGATTTATCGTCACTGCAGGCCTGCTGGATGGCGGCAACCCTGAGTGTCCGGTCTGCGCTCATAGATCCACCACGCCCTGTGGCAGTTGCATGGTGACACAGTGCAGGCTGCCGTGCTGTTCCACAAGGGGCCGACAGGCAACGGGGATGATCTCCCGGTCCGGGAACAGCGCGCGCAAGGTGGTCAGGGCGTCGTCGTCCTGGGGAACGTCATAGGTGGGTACCAGCACCGCGCCGTTGATCACCAGGAAATTGGCGTAGGTGGCGGGCAGGCGCTCGCCGTCCTCGTCCAGGACCGGGTCCGGCCAGGGTAACGGTGTCAGCCGGTAGGGCGAGCCGTCAGCCTGGTGGAACTGGCGCAACTCCTCCTCCATGGCCTTGAGGGCCGGGTAGTGTTCATCGTTGGGGTCGCCGCAACGGACATAACAGATATGGTCCGGGCTACAGAAACGGGCGAGGGTGTCGATGTGGCTGTCGGTATCGTCACCGGCCAGGTAGCCGTGGTTCAGCCAGAGCACACGTCTGGCCCCGATGGTCTCGCCCAGCAGGGCCTCAATGGCGGCACGGTCATAGTCAGGGTTGCGGGTCGGCGTCAGCAGGCATTCGCTGGTCACCATGATGGTGCCTTTGCCATCGGATTCGATGGACCCGCCTTCCAGGACGAAATCCACCGTTTCCAGTGGGGTGTCACCAAAACAGCCCCCGGTTGCCAGATGCTGGTTCAGGGCGTTGTCTTTCTCCCAGGGGAACTTGCCGCCCCAGGCATTGAAGCGGAAATCCAGCAACCGGGTCCCGTCTTCGGTCGTTACGGCAAGGGGGCCGTGGTCCCGGGCCCAGGTATCGTTGGATGGTGCGGCCACGCAGTGGGCCCTGCCTGGCAGGTTTTGTTCGCGGGCCCACTGGTTGAGCTCCTGCTCGAGCTTCTGGGCCCGGAACACATGCTCGCAACTTACCACCAGGTGCTCAAACCGGAGAACCGCCCGGGCGATGGCCAGGAAAACCGGTTCCACTTGATCCATCTGGCTGAACCAGTCAGTTCCGGGGTGGGGCCAGGTCAGCATGACGGCACTCTGGGGTGCCCATTCGGCAGGCATCACGCGTGTCGAAGTCAAAATAGCAACCATCCTGTCAGTGGTTCACGGTAGGGAACCGGCCAGTGGGTCCCGCGTCGGATTTCGCCGCATTCTACCGGTTTGGTAGCGTAGCGTCAGTTGTGTTCGAGAGTGCGTACGGCATTCAGCGGGAGTGCCTGGCGACAGTGTGGATTACGTGGTTGTATTCGAAGTAGACCACGAAGTCATCATAGTGCCACTGGGAGATGGGGGGATCACCCACGGGGCCGGAAGTGCGGACCGGATCACCAAACCGCTGACGTACCATTTTCCGTGACTGGCCGGTATCCGGCAGTGTCATGGTCTGGCGGTCGCCCTGGGACATTACCGGCACCTTGACCTCGTCAGCCTGGGCCGTGGGTACCAAACCCGTTCCCAGTGCGGTAATGGCAAGACTCGCAGCGACGGCTGCGGACATCAGCTTGTTCATTGTCAGTTCTCCTGAAACTTCTTTAATGATTGATTCGGTCCATTATGAATCGAACCAGTTCATTATTGCGATGGTTCGCCGCCCTGTCTCTGTCGAATCTGCCATGCCATGACGTGTTTCGCAATCTGCTGACGGTCACCTTCCGGTATGTCGACGAAGGAGGTATGTATGAGCTCCAGACCGGCGCCCGGAGCTGATTCCAGTGGTGTGATATCAACCACTTCGGCGGTACCCTGGGGGCGGTAGAGTTCCGGTGGCAGGGTCAGGCGGAGGGCCACCAGATCACCCCGGGACAGCTCGCCACCTTTTGCCGGAAAGCTTACACCGCCTTCACTCAGGGTAACCTCCCGCCAATCTTCCGGTTGCAACGGATTTTGGTCAAAGGCCATAATGCGCGCCAGCGTATCAACCTTACCGTTCAGCGACTTGAGCAGGGAAGCCGCCAGCCGGTCCCGCTCCGCCAGTAACGGAAGCTGGTTGCGGAATTCCTGGTCCAGGCGTTTCAGTTCCGATTTCAGGCTGTCCAGGTGGTCCTCTGCAAAGGGATTGCCGCCGGTATCGTCCGGATGAATCCGCTGGTACTCCAGACCGATCCGATCTTCGATGCGGTAAAAATCCCGGCGGTCCGGGGCGTTATGATCTGACGTCATTCGGGCTCCAGCACATTGACGGGTGACCGGGCGATTCGCAGCAGCAGGCGGTCACCAGGACCAGGAACCGAAAGGGCACCCGTATCCAGAGCAGTTTAGCAGCTTCCCGGTGGCAAGAAAGCGGGGGCACTCGATTCGATTTCCGGCAGTGACAGGCGACCTGTATGTTTCGACCTCTCTCGTTCTACATCGGTTTGCGTTATACCGCAGCCAAGCGACGAAACCACTTTATCTCCTTTATTTCCCTGACGTCGATGATCGGCCTGATGCTCGGTGTGGCCGTGCTGATCATTGTACTGTCGGTGATGAATGGTTTTGACCGGGAACTCAAGCAGAAGGTGCTGGGTATGGTGCCCCATGCCGTGGTCAAGGGGGATCCCTACCTTTCGGACTGGCAGGACGTTGACCAGAAGGTGACGGCACATCCCCGGGTCCTGGCTGCGGCCCCCTTCATTGAGGGTCAGGGCATGGTCACCGGAGGCGGCAATGTTCGTGGTGTGCTGATCAAGGGGGTCGTGCCTGAGGAGGAGGACACGGTGTCGATCATCTCCAGCCAGATGATTGAGGGGAAGCTGGAGGACCTGAAGGCCGGCGAGTTCGGCATTATCGTGGGACGCCCCCTGGCGGCCAGCCTGCGTCTGGAGGTGGGCGACAGACTAACCATTGTGCTGCCGGAAGCCTCGGTCAGCCCGGCGGGGGTGATGCCCCGGCTCAAGCGCTTTACCGTGGCCGGTATCTTCAGTACCGGGGCCGAGCTGGATGGCAACTACACCCTGGTCCACATGGAGGATGCCAGTAAGCTGATGCGGACCGGCGGTCGGGCCGAAGGCGTGCGCCTGCTGGTGGATGACCTGTTCGCCGCGCCCACCGTGGTGGAAGAAGCCGCACTGAGTCTTGGTGGTCGCTACTACATCTCCGACTGGACCCGCACCCATGGCAGTCTGTTCAGTGCGATCCAGATGGAAAAAACCATTATCGGCCTGTTGCTGATGTTCATCGTGGCGGTGGCGGCGTTCAATATCGTTTCGACCCTGGTCATGGTGGTGACCGACAAGACCGGCGATATCGCCATACTCCGCACCATGGGGGCCACCCCGGGGCGGATTATGAGGATCTTCATGATCCAGGGAGCCATTATCGGGGTCTTCGGTACGCTGGTGGGGACCACCCTGGGCATCTTCGGCGCCTGGTACATCAGTGACCTGATCAGCGGGCTTGAGAGTCTGCTTAACCACCAGTTCCTCAACGCCGACGTCTATTTCATCAGTTACCTGCCCTCCGACCTGCAGTGGCCGGATGTGGCCATCATCAGTACGGCGGGGCTGGTCATGAGTCTGCTGGCCACCATCTATCCGGCCTGGCGGGCATCACGCATTGATCCGGCGGAGGCCCTGAGGTATGAGTGAGGAGCAGTCCATGCAATCGAACCAGCGGCCCGTGATCGAGTGCCGGACCATTACCCGAACCTACCGGGAAGGTCCCGCCACGCTGACCATTTTCTCCGACATCTCATTGGTGGTCGGAGCCGGGGAAACCGTCGCCATTGTCGGTAGCAGCGGTGCCGGCAAGACCACTTTGCTGAACCTGCTTGGCGGCCTCGACAAGCCATCGTCCGGCCATATCGCCATCTGCGGGGAGGACATCCACCGCATGGGCGAGGCCCGGCGGGCGCGCTTCCGCAACCGGCACCTTGGCTTTGTCTACCAGTTCCACCATCTGCTGCCGGAGTTTTCCGCCCGCGAGAACGTGATGCTGGCCTGTACCCTGGGGGGGATGTCCATCCGGGAGGCCGGGGATCGGGCCGATGATATGCTGGCCCAGGTTGGCCTGGCGGAGCGTCTGGGCCACAAGCCTGGCGAACTGTCCGGTGGTGAACGCCAGCGGGTGGCCATTGCCCGCGCACTGGTGAACGAGCCCGAATGCGTGTTGATGGACGAACCCACTGGCAACCTGGACGAGCAGACCGCCAACAGTGTCCAGAAGCTGATCGAAAGCCTGCGGGACCGGTTGGGTATCGCCTTTGTGGTGGTGACCCATGACATGACCATTGCCCGTGGTCTGGGGCGGGTGCTCAGGCTGGAGCAGGGCAAGTTGCATCCGGCCTGATCAGCGGCAAGGGCGGATCTCAGGGATGGCGGCGACGATGGCGCCATTCCGTGCGTACCTTGCGGCGCCAGAGGAACTGGATCAGCAGGTAGCTGGCGCAGGCCAGAACCGTGGCCACGGCCATCGAGCCGATGTACAGTGGAATGCCGATTTCCACGATCCGTTCGCTGAACCAGTTCCATGAAAACTGGAACTCGAAGGTGATCACCGGGCGGTCCAGCAGCATGGCCCCCACCTTGTAGTTGAAGTAGAAGATAGGCGGCATGGTCAGGGGGTTGCTGATCCAGACCAGTGCCACCGACAGTGGCAGGTTGGCGTTGAGCCAGACGGCACCGAAGGCCGCCGCCACCATCTGGAACGGCATCGGAATAAACGCGAGGAAAATGCCGATCAGGAAGGCCCGGGCCACACAGTGGCGGTTGATATGCCACAGGTTGGGTTCATGAAGGATATCCCCCAGGAAGTGCAGCGACTCGATGGAGCGCACTTTCTCCGGTGACGGGATGTAACGTTTCATGAACTTCTTCGGCATATCGAAGAAAAGCCTGGTTGCCTGGGTGGCCCGGCATGGAGAAACCGGGTTCCGAACGCCTGGTTGATGGAATTGGGGTGGAGTCTCGTCCGGTTTGCTGAATGAGCCGGACCGGAGACCAGGAATCCCCTTCAGGATAGGGACGATCAACTCATGGGGGCAAGGATCGCCGCCTTTGCCTGCGGCGTCATCATACTGTACTCCGGGCTTTTTCCGCCACCTCGGGCGCTGTCGGTGTCGGTTTTCTGCCTGGCCCTGATGGCGACCGTTGCGCTCTGGCGGAGGCACGGCAGGGGACGTCACTATCTGGTGATGGCGATCTGCCTGATGCTGGGGCTCGCCTGGGCAGCCCTGGCCTCCCAGGGTCGCCTGGAGGACCGTCTGGCGTCCGCTCTTGAGGGCCGGGAGTTGACGGTCACCGGATACCTCTGTGACGCCCCGTCGCCGGGGGCCTGGGACAGTGTCCGCTTCAGCCTTTGCCTGACCGGCGACCGCCCCGACGGGGTGCCCCGTCGGTTGCGCCTGTCCTGGTATGGCGACGGCGCCACCCTCGCGCTTCCCAGCCCCATGACCGCCACGGTGGTGCTCAAACGTCCCCATGGCGCCATCAACCCCGGCGGTTTCCGTTACGAGACCTGGCTGTTTCGCAAGGGGTATGGCGCCACCGGCACCGTGCGTGAGGTGGGCGCTGCCCCGTCGGAATCCTGTGGCCTGCCTTGCCGGTACTATCGCTGGCGCCAGCAGGCACTGCTGGCCACCCGCGATACCCTGGATGACATGGCGCATAGCGGCCTGGCAATGTCGCTGCTGCTGGGCTATCGCGGAGATCTGGGCAACCGACACTGGCAGGTGCTCGAAGCCACCGGAACCATCCACCTGGTGGCCATATCGGGGCTGCACCTGGGTCTGGTGGCGACGCTGGCGTCCCTGGTGCTGCGCTGGCTGGCTCTGCGGTTGCCCCGCCGGGCACCCTCTCCCCGGCAACTGCGGTTGTGGCTCTGGTTGTGCGTGATCCTGGTGGCCGCTGGCTATGCCCTGCTGGCGGGTTTTACGGTTCCCACACGACGGGCGCTGGTGATGGTGGTGATCGCCGGCTGGCTGTTGCTGGTGGGACGCCTGTCCTCGCCCTGGCACGGGTGGTTGCTGGCCCTGGGGGCGGTCCTGCTGCTGGACCCGCTGGCGCCCCTGGACCAGGGGTTCTGGTTGTCGTTCTGCGCCGTGGCGGTGCTGATTCTGGTGTTCAGCCGTCGACAGGCGCAGCCTGGCGCTATCCGCGCCCTGGTGATTGCCCAGGCAGCGGTGTTTGCGGGGCTCTGGCCGGTACTGTCGGTGCTGGATCAGGGCGCCGCCTGGGCGGGCCTGGTGGCCAATATCCTGGCCATCCCCATGCTGTCCCTGATTGTGATGCCGGTGCTGTTGGCCGGTGGCCTGGTGTTGCTGGTGACCGGTGGGCAGGCGGCTGCCTGGGTTGGCATGGTGTTCGATGGTGTGCTTGGCAGCCTATGGTGGGTGCTGACGTCTCTGGCCGGGCTGGATCTGCCCCAGGGGCGGATGCCGGTGGTACTGGCTCTGGTGGTGGCCGGCACCGTGCTGGTCGCCCTGTGGGTTCCGGACCGTCGTCTGCGCTGGTGTTCGGTGCTGTTGGTGGGGGCGGTGCTGGTGGGTGCCGGGCTGCCTGCCGGAAACCGATGGCAACCGACT
The DNA here is from genome assembly GCF_045449715.1 of Marinobacter shunpengi. NCBI lineage: Bacteria > Pseudomonadati > Pseudomonadota > Gammaproteobacteria > Pseudomonadales > Marinobacteraceae > Marinobacter > Marinobacter shunpengi. Next base: position 52,448 of record NZ_JBJJLA010000013.1, read on the forward strand.
CCCCAGCTATGGGTCTGGGATGTGGGGCAGGGGTTGTCGGTGATGCTCCGGCACCGGGATGAGGTGCTGGTCTATGATACCGGGCCGGAATCCGCCTCGGGATACAACGCCGTATCCGAGGTGCTGATCCCTTCCTTTGAGCACATCGGTGTCCGGCACATCGCAACCCTGGTGCTCAGTCACGGCGACCAGGATCACGCCGGTGGCTTGGCCCATCTGTTCCGGCGCTATGAGCCCGGACGGATCATCTCAGGGGAAGCCGGCCGGATCGCCGACAATGTCGGGAATCGTGCCGTGGTGCCGTGCCATCGGCAGGAGCCCTTGAAGGTGGGGGCGGTGGAGGTCCATTTCTGGCAGGCGATGCCAGCGGAAATCGACGATGCCAACGATCGTTCCTGTGTCCTGGCCATTCGCCATGGCAACCAGCAGATCCTGTTGCCGGGCGATATCTCGGTGCCGACGGAGCGCAGGTTGCTGGCGGAGTGGCCCGTGGCACTCGGGGAGGGGCGTGAACTGGCCCTGCTCGCCCCGCACCACGGCAGCAAGACCTCTTCCGGGGCGGCATTCGTCCGCCGGCTGTCTCCGGAGCGGGTGATCTTCTCCGCAGGCTACCGGCACCGCTACGGCCACCCCCATCCGGATGTGGTGGCGCGTTACCAGTCCGCTGGCAGCGACCTGTTCAATACCGCGACATCCGGTGCCCTGAGGCTGGACCTGGATACTGATGGGTTGTGGGTAACACCCTGGCGGCAGGGGGCCCCGTTCTGGGTCCGTGGGCCGGAGTCCGTCACCCCGGAGTGAGGAATCCTTCCCAACCGTCGCTTTCGGGTGTGGTCTGATTCCGTGGCTATGCTAAAGTAGCGCCGCTTGTAACAGATCAGGGAGACCGTGCGTGTTTGAGCTTCTGAAAGCGGGTGGCATTCTGATGGTGCCGATTGTGTTGTGCTCCATTCTGGCGCTGGCCATTATCCTGGAGCGGTTGTGGACCCTCAGGCCCTCACGGGTGGCGCCACCGGATGTCATGTCCGAGCTGTGGCGCTGGATCAAGGCCAAGGACCTCAATGGCCGCAAGCTCAAGGCACTGCAGGCATCATCTCCCACCGGTCGGGTGCTGGCCAGCGGCCTGATGAATGCCAAGCATGGCCGGGAGGTCATGAAGGAAAGCATTGAACAGGAAGCGGCCCAGGTGATCCACGACCTGGAACGGTTCCTCAACCCCCTGGGCACCATCGCCACCATCTCGCCGTTGCTGGGTCTGCTGGGTACTGTCATCGGTATGATCAAGGTGTTTGCGAAGATGCAGGGCACCGAAGGGGCCGCCAACATCGCCACCCTGTCCGGTGGTATTTCCGAGGCGCTGGTGACCACTGCCGCTGGCCTCACTGTGGCCATCCCCGCGCTGATCGCCCACCGTTACCTGATTCGCCGTATCGAGGCGCTGGTGGTGGGTATGGAGCAGGAAGCCATCCGCCTGGTGGAGGTGGTGCATGGCGACCGCGAAATCGACGTTGAGGGAGCCTGACGGCCGTGAAATTCCAACGCCAGCGAAGCCGGGAAGTGGGGGTGGATCTTACCCCCCTGATCGATGTGGTATTCCTGCTGCTGATTTTCCTGATGGTGTCCACCACCCTGCCGGACGATAACCAGCTCAACATCCAGTTGCCCGAGGCCGACGGTGAACCGATGGCCGTGGAGGCGGAACTGATCGACCTGGTGGTGAACGCCCAGGGCCACTACATTGTTAATGGTCGCACCCTGATCAATAATCGTCGTCAGACGCTGGAGCAGGCCATTCGCGATGCGGCGGGCGACAACAGCGACCTGCCGTTCGTGATTACGGCGGATGCCCGCACGGCCCACGAGTTTGTCATCCGGGCCATGGATGTCGCCGGCAAACTGGGTTTCACCAAGATCAAGTTCACCACCGATCCCACGTCGGACGACTCCTAGTGTCACGTCTGGGATACTGAATCCGGCAAACACCTGGCAGGGCGATGAACCAAGCTGAAGCTTCCAACTGGCAGACCTACGGGCGACTGCTCAAGTACGTCAAACCCTTCTGGTTCGCCTTCTCCCTGGCGGTGGTGGGCAACGTTATCTATGCGGCTGCCTCCACCGGTATGGCGGCGGCCATGGAATTCGTCATCCAGGCCATCGAGAATCCCACCGCCGAGAATCGCATGCTGATTACGGGGATGATCGTGGGGGTGTTTGCCTTCCGGGGCGTGGGCACCTTCATGAGCCAGTATTTTATTGCCTATGTGGGCCGCCATGTGGTCAACGCGCTGCGCAAGCAACTGTTTGACCGGCTGCTGTCGTTGCCATCCAGCTACTATGATAATCATGCCTCCGGGCGGCTGGTATCCAAGCTTACCTTTAACGTCGAGCAGGTGGCGGATGCCACCACCAACGCGGTGACCATTATCCTCCGGGAGGGGCTGACCATCGTTGGCCTGTTGGGGTTCATGGTCTATACCAACTGGAAACTGACCCTCATCTTTGTCGCCCTGGGGCCGTTGATCGGGCTGGTGGTGAACTACGCCAGCAAGCGTTTCCGCAAGATCAGCCGGCGCATCCAGAGTTCCATGGGGGATATCACCCACGTATCGTCCGAATCCATTACCGGTTACCGGGTGGTGCGCACCTTTGGCGGCGAGGACTATGAACGGCAGCGCTTCGGTGATGTTGCCGACCGCACCATGCGCCAGGGGCTGAAGATGGCCTCCACCCAGGCGATCGCGACACCAGTGGTACAGGTGCTGGTGGCCCTGGCCCTTGCCGCCCTGGTATGGGTGATGCTGGCGCCGGAGATCCGGGGGAGTATGACCACCGGGCAACTGGTGGCGTTTATCACCGCCGCGGCCACCATGGCGAAGCCGATCCGACAGGTGACGTCGGTGCATAGCAAGATCCAGAAAGGGGTGGCTGCGGCCCATGATGTATTCGGCACCATGGACGAGGAGCCGGAAGAGGATGCCGGTCAGTACGCGCCGGAGCGGGTCGACGGTGCGATCCGTTTCGACAACGTCTGCTTCCGCTACCAGGACACCCTGGACGACGTCCTGCACCAGATCAGCCTGAATATCCCGGCAGGGCAGAGTGTGGCCCTGGTGGGGCGGTCCGGCAGTGGCAAGTCCACCCTGGTGAGCCTGCTGCCCCGATTCTACGAATACCACCAGGGGGAGATCCGGCTGGATGATCACCCCATCACCGACTTCAGCCTGGCGGCACTGCGGGCCCAGATTGCCCTGGTGACCCAGAACGTGGTGCTGTTCAACGACACCATTGCCGCCAACATCGCCTATGGCTCGCTACGGGAACGCTCCCGGGAGGAGATCGAGGAAGCCGCCCGCAAGGCCCACGCCCTGGAGTTTATCGAGCGCATGCCCGAGGGGCTGGACACCGTGGTGGGCGACAATGGCGTGATGCTGTCCGGAGGCCAGCGCCAGCGCCTGGCCATTGCCCGGGCCCTGCTCAAGGATGCGCCGGTGCTGATCCTGGACGAGGCCACCTCGGCCCTGGATACCGAATCCGAACGCCACATCCAGGAAGCCCTGGAGGTGGTGATGAAGGGGCGCACTACCCTGGTGATCGCCCACCGCCTGTCCACCATCGAAAAGGCGGACCGCATCCTGGTGATGGAGTCCGGTCGCATTGTCGAGGACGGTAGCCACCAGCAACTGCTGGCCGCCGATGGCGCCTATGCGCAGTTGCACCGGATGCAGTTCAGCGAAGGGTGATGGCGGACCTGACGGAGGTACTCTGGTACCGGCAGTGCCGCCCGTTGTGGCCACTGCTGCCGTTTTCCTGGCTTTACCAGCGGATTGCACGGAGCCGCCGCCAGCGTTTGCAGGCTGCAGCCCACCTCTTGCCAGTACCGGTGATCGTGGTGGGCAATATCACTGCGGGGGGCACCGGCAAATCGCCCCTGACCGCCTGGCTGGCCGGCTATCTGGCGGAACAGGGGTGGCGACCGGTAATCCTGTCGCGGGGCTATGGTTCCGATCGTCCCGCTGACTCGCCCATGGTAGTCACCCCCGACACCGACCCTGCCCGCGCCGGTGACGAACCGGTGATGCTGGCAGCCCAGACCGGTTGCCCGGTGGTGGTGCATCCCCGCCGTCTCGAGTCGGCCCGGCTGGTCCTGGAGCAGGACCTGGGTGACCTGTTGCTCTGCGATGACGGCCTTCAGCACTATTACCTGGCCCGGGACCTGGAGCTGGCGGTCTTCGATGGCGCCCGGGGTATCGGCAATGGCGCTGGCCTGCCGGTGGGGCCGTTACGGGAAATGCCGGAACGCCTTGGGGAGGTGGACTTCGTGGTGGTCAACGGCGAGGCCACCGGGCCCGTACCGGCCCATCCCGACCGCCATGCCATGACCCTTGAGCCATCCCGGGTCCGTAACCTGGCCACCGGCGAGACACAGTCCCCGGACTGGTTGCAGGGGCGGGAGTGTGCCGCCCTGGCCGGTATTGGCAATCCGCAACGATTCTTCGACCAGTTGCGGACCCTCGGCGCCACCGTGGAGGGGAGGGCGTTTGCTGATCATCATCGATATACTGGACGGGATATCGCCATGGCCGACAACCGTCCCCTGTTGATGACCGCCAAGGACGCTGTCAAGATCCGGCCATTCGCTCATGACCAGTGCTGGGTGCTGGATGTGGAGCCGACCCTGCCCCCGGGGTTTGGACCGGCGCTGGAGCAGGCACTACACCGGAAACTGACGGGGCGAGGCCTGCAACTGACTTCTTCAAGAGAGACCTGACATGGACAAGAAACTGATTGCCATGCTCGCCTGCCCGGTGTGCAAGGGAGACCTCAAGCTCGACCGGGAGCGTAATGAGCTGGTGTGCTATGCCGACGCCATGGCTTTCCCCATCCGCGAAGGCATCCCGGTGATGCTGGCCACCGAGGCCCGCACCCTGTCCACGGATGAGCGCGTCGATCGGCCGCTGGGGTAATCAGCATGTCCTTCACCGTTGTCATTCCGGCCCGGTACGCCTCCTCCCGCCTGCCAGGCAAACCCCTGGCGGACATCAACGGCGTCCCGATGATTCGCCACGTCTACCAGCAGGCCTGCCGCAGCCATGCCGGCCGGGTCCTGGTGGCCACCGACGATGAACGCATCGTGGCCGCCTGCAAGGATTTCGGCGCCGAGGTGGTCATGACGTCCCCCGACCATGCCAGTGGCACGGACAGGTTGCAGGAGGTGGCGGAAAAACTGGGGTTGCCGGACGACGCCCGGGTGGTGAATGTCCAGGGTGACGAGCCGTTGATCCCCCCGGGCCTGATTGACCAGGTGGCAAAGGCCCTGGATGACTACCCGCAGGCTGCCATCGCCACTCTGTGTGAACGCATTACCACGCCGGCGGACCTGTTCAATCCCAATGTGGTGAAGGTGGTTCGGGACCAGGACGGCTATGCCCACTATTTCAGCCGTGCTCCCATGCCGTGGCTGAGGAACCAGTGGCAGACCCTGGCCACGCCGGACAGCCTGCCGGAGGATTACCGGGCCTGGCGTCATATCGGCATCTACGGCTATCGGGTCAGCCTGCTACACCGTTTTGTCGGCTGGCCGCCCGCGCCCACCGAGACCACCGAGAGCCTGGAACAGCTTCGGGCGCTCTACCATGGCGCGAGGATTCATGTCAGCGAGGCGTCGGAGCCCCCGCCGGCGGGGGTGGACACCCCGGAAGACCTGGAGCGGGTGCGCCAGCAACTGGCGTCCGGAAAAGGAGTGTAGGAGACCCTGATGAGCAACCAGATTCGCGTATTGTTCGTGTGCCTTGGCAATATCTGTCGGTCGCCCACCGCCGAGGGCGTGTTCCGGCACCGGCTGGAACAGCAGGGCCTGTCGGATCGTGTCGAGGTGGATTCCTGTGGCACCGGTAGCTGGCACATTGGCAAGGCGCCGGATGAGCGGGCCAGGCAGGCGGCCGCCAGCCGTGGTATTGATATCGGTCACCTGAGGGCCCGCCAGTTCCACCCGGGGGACTTGGAGGGGTTCGATTACGTGCTGACCATGGACCGTCAGAACCTGGCGGACGTGCGGGATATCTGGCTGCAGCAGGGCGGTACCGAGCCTCGTCTGTTCCTCGACTTCCTGGAAGCTGGTCACGAGGACGAAGTGCCCGACCCCTATTACGGCGGCAACGATGGCTTTGAACGGGTGCTGGACCTGATTACCGAAGCCAGCGACGGCCTGCTGGCCGACATCCGGGCGCGACTGGACTGATGCGCCCCCACAACCTGATTGAAAACGCCCCGCTGCAGAACCTGAGCACCATGGCGACACCGGCCGCAGCTCGCTACCTGGTGGAAGCGACTGATACCGGGGAAGCGAAGGCCGCCCTGGCATGGGCACAGGAGGAGGGATTGCCGGTCCAGGTGGTCGGTGGTGGCAGCAACCTGATCTTCTGCGACGACTTTCCCGGACTGGTCCTGCACATGGCCCTGAAAGGCCGCCATTGGACCGCGATGCAGGGCGACTGCGCCACGCTGGTGTTGGCGGCGGGGGAGAACTGGCACCGGGCGGTCCTCTATGCGGCTGCGGCAGGCTACCGGGGCATCGAGAACCTGGCCCTGATCCCCGGTACGGCGGGTGCCGCCCCGGTCCAGAACATCGGCGCCTATGGTGTCGAGCTGTCCGATACCTTCGTCAGCCTCAGCGCCTGGGACCGGCAACTCGGGGAGGAAGTGGTGCTGACCACCGAGGATTGCCGTTTCGGCTATCGCGACAGCCTGTTCAAGCATGAACCCGAGCGCTACCTGATCCTGGAAATCCGGCTGGCCCTGAGTCGCAGCCGACCCTGGTCCCTGGGGTACGGCGAGCTTTCCCAGTGGTTCGAGGGTGAAGCGCCATCGTCACCCACGGCGGTGGCCGAAGCGGTGATGGCGGTACGTCGCCGCAAGCTGCCGGACCCGGCCCAACTGCCCAATACCGGCAGTTTTTTCAAGAACCCGGTGGTCAGCCAGGAGCAATGGGAGTCGCTGCAGCGGCAATGGCCGGAAATGGTGGCCTATCCCCTGGACGACGGCGTCAAGCTGGCCGCCGGCTGGCTGATTGACCAGTGTGGCTGGAAGGGCTACCGGAACCGGACGGTCGGGGTGCACCACCGGCAGGCCCTGGTGCTGGTGAACCATTCGTCGGGTACCGGTGCCGATGTGCTGGCCCTGGCCCGGAGGATTCGTGATGACGTGCGGGAGCGTTACGGAGTCACGCTGGAAATGGAACCGGGGGTCGTCCCTTCAGGCTGTGGACTGACACCGCCAGCCTGAAGCGGGCGTGATGCCGGGCGACAGGCTCTATCCCGGATAGCCTGTCGCCCGGCAGCGCTGTTTCAGAGTCCCCGGCGGGGGGAGGCATTGAGCAGGAACGGCAGGATGTCCTCCACGGTAACGTCCTGCTTGTCCGCATCCCGGCGGCCTTTGTACTCCAGGGTGCCGGCGGTCAGCCCCCGGTCCGAGACGACGATCCGGTGGGGCAGGCCCATCAGTTCCAGGTCCGCGAATTTTACACCCGGGCGCTCGTTGCGGTCGTCCAGCAGCACATCGAAGCCCGCCTGGCGCAGCTGCTCATAGAGCTTTTCGCCCGCTTCCTGCACCGCCGGTGACTTGTGTCCATTCAGGGTGACGATCGCCACCTCGAAGGGAGCGATGGCCTCCGGCCAGATAATGCCCCGGTCGTCGTGGTTCTGCTCGATGGCCGACGCCACGATGCGGGATACGCCGATGCCGTAGCACCCCATCTCCAGTATCGCGCTCTTGCCGTTCTCGTCCAGCACCGTGGCGCCCATGGCCTGGCTGTACTTGTTGCCCAGCTTGAAGATGTGGCCCACTTCGATGCCTCGACGAATCTCCAGCTGACCCTTGCCATCGGGGCTCGGGTCACCTTCCACCACGTTACGCAGGTCTTCCACGCGCCCCAGGGGCACGTCCCGTTCCCAGTTGACGCCGGTGAGGTGATAGCCCTCCCGGTTGGCGCCGCAGACAAAGTCCGCGAGATGCGCCGCAGCGCGGTCGACAATCACCGGTACTGGCAGCTTGACCGGGCCGATGGAGCCGGGCGGGCAACCAGTGGCCTCACGGATCTCGTCGTCGGTGGCCATGGTCAGTGGTTCGGCAATGCCCGACAGGTTCTCGGCCTTGATGTCGTTGAGGATATGGTCGCCCCGCAGGATCAGGGCCACCAGGCCTGCATCCTCGCCTTCTTCCGCCTCGGCTTTCACCAGCAGGGTTTTCACGGTTTTTTCCGTGGGCACCTTCAGGAAGTCCGAGATGGCGGCAATGGTGGTCTGGCCCGGAGTTTCCACTTCTTTAAGGTCTTCGGAAGGTTGCGGGCGGTCACCCGTAGGTGCCAGGGCCTCGGCCTTCTCGATATTGGCGGCGTAGTCGCTTTCCGTACTGAAGGCGATCTCGTCCTCGCCGGAGGAGGCCAGCACGTGGAATTCGTGGGAGGCGCTGCCACCAATGGCGCCCGAATCCGCCTCCACCGGGCGGTAGTCCAGGCCCAGGCGGTCGAAGATGGCGCAGTAGGTGCGGTGCATCACCTCGTAGGTGTCATCCAGGGAGTCGCGGTCAATGTGGAAGGAGTAGGCGTCCTTCATCAGGAATTCCCGCGCACGCATCACACCGAAACGGGGCCGCCGCTCGTCCCGGAACTTGGTCTGGATCTGGTAGAAGTTGGCCGGCAGTTCCTTGTAGCTCTTCAGCTCGTTACGGATCAGGTCCGTGATCACTTCCTCATGGGTGGGGCCGAAACAGAAGTCCCGCTCATGGCGGTCCTTCATCCGCAGCAGTTCGCCGCCATACTGTTGCCAGCGGCCGGATTCCTGCCACAGCTCCGCCGGTTGCACCGCGGGCATCAGCACCTCCTGGGCACCACTGTGGTCCATCTCTTCCCGCACGATGCGCTCCACCTTGCGCAGCACCCGCAGCCCCAGTGGCAGCCAGGTGTACAGGCCGGCGGCCAGCTTACGGATCATGCCGGCCCGCAGCATCAACTGGTGGCTGATGATCTCGGCATCGGAGGGATTTTCCTTGAGGGTGGCAATCAGATAACGGCTTGCTCGCATTATGGTTTCCGTAACGAAAAAGTGTTGTTGGTTCAGGAGTTCTGCAGGGCTCCTTGATGCTTGCCCCGTATTGTACGTGCCCTGAGGCAGAAATGAACCGGTCAGATGTTCCGGGGGGCCTGAAACTTTCCGTTGTTGTCGTTGTGGCCTACCTTTATGGATGGCCGCCAGACAAGCGGCTTTCTCCCATCCAGAGACAAGGAGGACCCATGAAACGTACAGGTTCAGCCATTTGGCAGGGCGGTTTGAAAGACGGTAAGGGCCAGCTCACAACCCAGAGTGGCGTATTGTCCGACAGTCGGTATGGCTTCCAGACCCGATTCGAGGAAGAGCCGGGCACCAACCCGGAAGAACTGATCGCCGCAGCCCATGCCGGCTGCTTCTCCATGGCCCTATCGATGATTCTGGGGGAAGCGGATCTCACGCCGGATAAAATCGACACCAAGGCCCACCTGACCCTGGACAAGACGGAGGATGGTTTTGCCATCACCAGGGTACACCTCGACGTAACCGCCAGGGTGCCGGGAGCGGACCAGGCCCAATTCGAGGAACTGGCGCAAAAGGCCAAGGTCGGCTGTCCGGTATCCAGAGTGCTGAAGGCGGAAATCACAATGGACGCCAAGTTGGAATCTTAAAGGGGATGCTTCCCCGGTTGAGGAAGTAGGTCACGGTGGCGTTTGTTGTTCCGTGGCTTTGCTTCCAGGATTACCGGGTTGGCGTGGACACGCGGCCTTGATACTTTTTTGTACGTGACACCGGGGGAAGTCCACGTCAGAGTGCCGCGTTTTGTTAACTGGTTTTCTCGATATTGGCACGACGTTCCCGCTCCCGCTCAGTCATTTGTTCCTGGCGTTCCTCAAGGGAGTTCAGTCCAAGACGCGCACGGCGTTCATTAACCGTGGCAGAATTCTCGATAGGAAACGGTGTTGGCCAACCGTTTTCATCAACATCAAACTGGGTGCCGTAGTATTGAGGCTTGCCAGATAGCGTACGCACCCGATCCTGGAGGAATGCCAACTGCCAGCCCGCTACATCCTCTCTCGCAACGGCATCTTCCAGCAGGGAGACACACTTCCCCATGAACCCGGGATCTGAAACAGAATGCTGAACGACTAGCCATGCAGCTTTGGCAGCCTCTTCCCCAACTAAAGAAATACCGGGCCAGCCTTGAGTACCAATAATCTCTTTCAGGCGGGAAGCATTGTGCTCATGCAGGGCTTTCATCCGGGGATGGTAAGACTCAGATGGCAGCTCGCCGGAATTGAAGAGTTGCTGCAACAACCGCTGGTCTTCCGTCATCATCGTGACCAGCTCATTCGCAAGATTCTGATTCATGGGCTCCTTCCCAGTTAACGTTAAGTATCATGGGTGATTCTACTACCGTAAATCTTCTTGACCGGAATCGCCTCTAGATCCAGCCCTTCCAGACACCTGACATTAACCGCCCAACCGTCGAAGGGCTCGACTCCCTCGCGTAGCTCCTGCGTCGTAGGATCGCTCGGCCGCCTAAATGGCAGGATGCCGCACACCGGACAGAAGTAGTCTTTCGCTGTTCTCGAACCCCATTGGTACAGTGCGAGATCGCTCCACGGAACCAACAAACGAAGCTTCCCCTTCGCTACCCGATGGTTCAGGGCACCTCTACGGAGGCACACAGAACAATCGCAGGAGCGCACATGATCAATGTCCGCATCCACCTCAAAGCGGATTCTTCCGCAATGGCAGGAGCCTTGGTATCTCTTCATGGCACTTAACGCAGCCGACAGCGGCCGGAGTGAAGGCGCAAGGTGCCGTAACGGAGGTCCGGCCCACGAAGTGGGCGATGCTGACCAGTTTTGTTCTGCATTTATAAGAGCCTCTGCACGCCCCACCAGAGGCCTGATACAACAAGCCCCAGCGCCCCGAACTGCAAACCAGCGATGGCTAAGTACGCTACACCAGAATTTGCGGCATTCTTAGATGTGAGCGCTAGCAACAAAGTGAGTGCTATGGGTGCCACGATGATAGCCAAGCTGATTGATGCCAACGTTCCAGGGCCAAACACCAAGATTCCCTCTAAAGTTGAACCGACGCATAACGAGGCTGTAGAAAAAGCCCCGCCCCAATTCGTGATCGCGCTCCTACGTAAAATCTAGAAGAGTTTTCAGTAACGAGTGCTCCAGATTTTAAGAATAGGACCTATTTTTAGATCATTTATTGACCAATTTTGGCTTAAGATAGGCCTTCAGCCTTTTTCTACAGCCTCAACGCTTGCAGTACGCGCGCCCATGGATTAGAGCCGAAGGCGCAATGTAAAGGGCGTCGCCGTGCCTGCACTGGTTAATGCGGGAGCCCCCGTTGATCACAAGGGATGAAGGCAAGCTCATGATTAATCACACTCCCTATAGATTTCTTTAGGTCAACATATCTTCTTTCGACGTACCCATACATTTGTTCTTCTGTTTCCCTACCGAATCCCTCCGATTTTAACCTAACGTATCTCTCGATATCAGAGGTGATGAAGATGACGTCGTTAAAATAAGTCGCCAGCAACTCACTAGGCACCCAAGATGAAAGGGACGCAACACAGTAAATATCGCTTTCTTTTCTCTCTCTGAAATAGCCTGCAAGCTCGAGGAGTGCTGTTTCGTTTCTCGCCTCAAAATCACTTCGATATGATTCGAGTTTTTCTGCATATTCTGAAAGATTATGTAAGCATGACTGAATATCATCGCGCGGCTCTTTGCTACAAGACCCAGCTAACAGATAGGTGGGAAAAAGCATGATGAACCCGACCACGAGCAGTCTTACAACTAGAGCCAAACTTTGTATCCTCCATTAACGCAAAAATAAGCGGCGCCCATGGAGCGCAGCGTAGTGGGCGTCCGGTGCAGGCCCGCAGGGCCGGAATGGACTTCCCCCAATAAATTGGACACGCCCCATCAGTTAATCCCCTCGAACTCTATCGGAGTCCGGTAACCAAGGCCACTGTGCAGCCGGTAGCTGTTATAGAAGCCTTCAATATAGTCCTTGATGTGCTTTCGTAATTGTCTCAACGTCACGAAGCTGGTGGCGTGCAGTAATTCTCCCTTCAGGGTCTTGAAGAAGGACTCCACCTCGGCATTGTCCGTACATTGCCCTGGGTGGTTCATGCTGTGCCGTACCCGATGTTGGTTCAGCAGCGCCTGGGTTTTGTGCGCCCGGTATTCGATACCACGATCGGTATGGAACAGCAGGTCCGGTGCCGGTTGCCGGCTTGTAAAAGCTTCTCGCAGCGTTGCCTTGGCAAAGTCTGCGCTCAGGTTCTCTCCCAACCGCCAGCTGATAATCCGCCGTGAGAACAGGTCCAGCACGACCGCCAGGAACACGTACTTCTTACCCAGCTTGATGTAGGTGACGTCACTGCTCCAGTGCTGGTTCACTGCCGTCGGCTTGTCAGCCTCCAGTCGATGATTAGGCAGGGCCTTCAGGTCATCCCGTCGTTTCGTCATGCGTCGATAGACGCGTGCGACACGGGCCTTCATGCCCCATTCCCGCATCAATCTGGCCACCCGGTTCTCACCCACAACGAGACCTTCACGGCGCAGCGCCTGATAGACCCTGGGGCTGCCATAGCGACCCTTGCTGTCGTTGTAGACCTTGCGGACTTTCAACAGTAACTGGGCATTCTCAGACGCTCTCTGGCTGGGCTTCCGGTTTGCCCAGGCATAGTAACCAGACCGCGAGATGTTCAGGTGGCGACACAGCGCCTTTACTCCGTGTTCCCCTCGGTGCTTCCAGACGAACCGGAATGCTTCCGTCGTTCCTCGGCCTGAAAACGTTGAAACTTTTTTAGGATGTCATTTTCCTCCTGAAGCTCCGATATCCGGCGTTTCAGGCGGGCGATCTCATCCTGTTCCTGGACCTTCTGCTTAGCGTCGGCTGGCGCTTTCTTGACCCGTTTCATGGCGAACTTTCCCTCTCGATATTCCTTGCGCCAGCGTGACAGCATGAAAGGGTGAATATCCGGCGCTTCGGCTACGCCCTTCACGCTCCGGTGGGCCTGGTGGCTCCATTCCACCGCTTTGATCTTGAACTCAGTGCTGTACTGCTGAGTTTTCTTCCCCGTGATCATCTCTGGCATCGTTCTGCTCCTCTTGCGGAGTTATCGATGCGTGTCCATTAGAGTGGGGGAAGTCCAGAACGAACTTGATTGACTGGTTATGAGATCCGTATGCCCGTACATGAGTCACAGCCCCCCATCGCTCGGCGGCGACATGCCACTACCTCCACCGGAACCAGAGCCTTTTGCCCAACCTACCTTCAAGAATCGATGCGTGAGAAGTGGCCCTACAATCGGCACCAACCACGTGAACACATGCCATCCAATCTTCTTTTTCAACGGCATCAACTCATGCTCTCCAATCTCTATAGAGAGCATAAAGGCAAAGAAATAATTCACTAGGGCGAGGATGCCAAGCACTGCCATTTGCCAACCACTCTCCATGTCCCTGGCCCCTACTCATAACAGCTAATTATACGAACGCGTTCGTATAACACCCATTCGTATAGTTCCGTTCCGAAGCTGGATTTTATCTGAAGAAAAGTCCATAAATTCATGATGTTAATTCAAGTCTCCACGGCTGCCTCAGGAGTTATACGCCCGCGCCGGGTCACTCCTGAATCTTCCAGGTGGGCGTATAACTCCACCGATCCGTGTTTTCCTTTCAACCATATCAGATGGTTACTGCCATTTCCTCGTGAGTTCGCGGAGTTATGCGAACGCGTTCGCTTAACTACGGACGACGTCGGGGCTCTGGACACGTTCGCATGCCCAGTGGATTGGCGGACATGCAAGGTGGTAATCACAGGCCCTCCAGATATTTCAGGGGCAGGGCGGTGGAATCGATCACCCGGCGCAGCACAAAGCTGGAGTGCACGCCGCTGACACCGGGGATGCGGGTGATCTGGTTCAGCAGGAAGTGATGGTAGTGGTCCATGTCAGGCACCACCACCTTGAGCATGTAGTCGGCGTCCTGGCCGGTGATCAGGTAACACTCCTGCACTTCGGGGTACTGGGCCACCTGCTGCTCGAAGGCTTCGAACCGCTCCGGCGTGTGGCGGTCCATGCCGATCAGGATGATGGCGGTCAGGGACAGGCCCAGTTTCTTGTGATCCAGCACCGTCACCCGCTGACGGATGATGCCGGCTTCCTCCAGGGCCCGGACCCGACGCAGGCAGGGGGAGGGGGACAGGCCGACGGCCTCCGCCAGTTGCTGGTTATTGAGGGTGCCATCCCGCTGCAGGGCATCGAGGATGCGGCGGTCAGTACGGTCCAGTTTATGCAGTTCCTGGTGTTTTTCCGGCATAATATTCCAAAAATGTTGGCTTAAACGACGAGGATGTTGCCCTGATTCTGGCAATGGCAGCAAAAATAGCAATAAAATTCTATGCATCCTGCGTTAATATAGTGTCATATCATTCCTGACTCTGTTTCAGACAAAAGGACACAACCATGGCTTTCGATCACAGCAAGTACATCCCCTTCCGGCCGGTTCGCAAGACCGACCGTCGCTGGCCGGACAAGGTTATTGAACGTGCGCCCACCTGGTGTGCCGTGGACCTGCGGGATGGCAACCAGGCGCTGGTGAAACCCATGACCGTGGCCCAGAAGCAACGCCTGTTCGACCTGCTGGTGAAGGTAGGCTTCAAGGAGATCGAGATCGGCTTTCCGGCAGCCAGCCAGCCGGACTTCGATTTCTGCCGCAAGCTGATCGAGGAAGACCGCATACCCGACGACGTTCGCATCCAGGTGCTGACCCAGGCCCGTCCGGAACTGATCGAGCGCACCTACCAGGCCCTGGAAGGTGCCAAGCGGGCCATCGTGCACGTGTACAACTCCACCTCCACCGTCCAGCGGGAGCAGGTATTCGGCATGGACCGGGACGGCGTCAAGCAGATTGCCGTGAACGGCGCGAAGCTGGTGAAGGAGATTGCCGGACGCTATCCGGATACCGACTGGACCTTCCAGTATTCCCCGGAGAGCTTTACTGGCACCGAGCTGGATTACGCCGCCGAGGTAGTGGACGCGGTCACCGAGGTGTGGCGCCCGGACCAGGGCCAGAAGGTGATCATCAACCTGCCCGCCACCGTGGAAATGGCTACCCCCAACGTGTTCGCCGACCAGATCGAGTGGATCTGCGACAACATCCAGCGCCGGGAGCACCTGAGTATCAGCGTGCACACCCACAATGACCGGGGCTGTGGCGTCGCCGCCGCCGAGCTGGCGGTGATGGCCGGTGCCGACCGGGTGGAAGGCACCCTGATGGGCAACGGCGAGCGCACCGGTAACATGGACCTCGTGACCATGGCCATGAACCTGTACAGCCAGGGCATCGATCCGAAGGTGGACATGTCCAACATGGCTGAAATCACCGATGTGGTGGAGGCCTGCACCGAGATCTCCACCCATCCGCGTCATCCCTACGCCGGCGAACTGGTGTTCACCGCCTTTTCCGGCAGCCACCAGGACGCGATCCGCAAGTGCCTGTCCTACCGTAAGGACGGCGACAAGTGGAACGTGGCCTACCTGCCCATTGACCCGAGGGACCTGAATCGTCGCTACGAGGAAGTGGTGCGGATCAACAGTCAGTCCGGCAAGGGCGGCGTGGCCCACGTGCTGGAGCGGGACTACAAGATCAGCCTGCCCCGGTGGCTGCAGATCGAGTTCAGCCAGTGTGTGCAGAAGGAAGCGGAAACCAACGGCGGCGAAATCGATTCCGAGACCATCCATCGCCTGTTCGAGGACCGTTACCTGGCGGTGGCCGAAGCCTGGGCCCTGTCCACCTACGACCTGCACCGGGACGAGGAAGGTGTTAACGCCACCGTGCGGTTCGGTAAGCCGACCGTGGAACTGAAGGGGCATGGTCTTGGCGCGGTTGAAGCCGTGGTGGCCGCGCTGGAAGCGAGCTATGACATCTCTCTGGCCGTTGAGGCCTATGACGAGTTCGCCCTGGGCGAGGGCACCAACGCCAATGCCATGGCCTGTATCCGTATAGTGGTGGGCGGCCAGGTCCACAGTGCCGCCGCCCTGGCCGAGGATACCACCTCCGCCACCTTGCAGGCCCTGTTGTCCGCGGTGGGTAACCACGTGGGTGCGTCGGCGGGTGTCGAGCCGGCCACGGCCTGAGGTCGGCACCAAACGCAGGAAAGCCGGCAATTGCCGGCTTTCCTTGACTCACTCCAAAGCCCGTGAGGGGCAATGGACGGAAATCATAACCTTATACCGGGGTTACGTTTTCCGCCTGGGGGCCTTTCGGTCCCTGGGTAACGGAGAACTGCACCTGCTGGCCTTCGGCCAGAGTGCGGAATCCGCTGGCGTTGATTGCACTGTAGTGAACGAAAACGTCACTGCCACCGTCCTGGGCGATGAAGCCAAAACCCTTGGACTCGTTGAACCACTTCACGTGGCCGGTTTTGATATCGGACATTGATCTTTCCTGTGTTTCCTGTACGTTGCGCCCTCACGGGACCTTTCCTGTGTGCCGGTCCATGGGGAAAGTTCCGGCACGGTATAGCCGGGAACATGGCAGTTGTACTGAGGGAAGGAGTAACCGAACGCCTGATAAAGCAGACCGCTGAAACACTTTCACTTAATACCGCTGTCGTTCCACAGCAAATTCAGTATAGACCGAGTTCGGGGGCCGTCAAAGATTTTTTGAGACCCTTGAACCACCCCCGATTTCGGAGAAAAAACAGGCGTCTGTCACACTCACGACACAACCCTGTGGACTGATTACCGGCGCAGTTGCTGATCAATTTCCGTCAGTATCGCCGGGTCATCGATGGTGGACGGTGCGCTCCACTCTTCGCCATCGGCAATCTGCCGGATCACCCGCCGCAGTATCTTGCCGGACCGAGTCTTGGGCAGTCGTTCCACCAGCACTGCCCGGCGGAAGCAGGCGACAGCGCCGATTCGCTCCCGCACCATCTCCACCAATTCCTCCTCCAGCTCTTCCGGGTCGATGGTGGCGCCATCCTTTAGCAGCACCAGCCCCAGGGGAACCTGTCCCTTCATCTCATCCCGCGCGCCGACAACACAGCATTCCGCCACGGCCGGGTGGGAGGCCACCACTTCCTCCATTTCCCCGGTGGACAGGCGGTGCCCGGCCACGTTGATGACGTCATCGGTCCGCCCCATGATGAACACGTACCCGTCTTCATCCACGAAACCGCCGTCACCGGAACTGTAGTAGCCCGGGATGGGGGCCAGGTAGGTTTTACGGAACCGGGCATCGTCACCCCAGACCGTGGACAGGCAGCCCGGGGGCAGTGGCAGTTTCACCGCGACCTGTCCCTGTTCGCCGGGGGGCATGGGGCGTCCGTCGGGGCTGACCACCTGCACATTGAACCCGGGAGAAGGCAGGGTGGCGGAGCCGGGCTTGGTCTTCATCTCCTGGATGCCCACCGGATTACAGCAGATGGCCCAGCCGGTTTCCGTCTGCCACCAGTGATCGAGTACCGGCAGGCTGGTATGTTCTACCAGCCATTCATAGGTGGAGGGGTCCAGGCGTTCACCGGCCAGGAACAGGCGTTTCAATGAACGGATGTCGTAGTTGGCCATCAGGTCCGCTTCCGGGTCTTCCTTGCGCACAGCACGGAAGGCGGTGGGCGCCGTGAACAGGTAGTTGACGCGATGGTCCTGCACTACGCGCCAGAAAGCTCCGGCGTCCGGTGTCTTCACCGGCTTGCCTTCGTAGAGGATGGTGGTGCAGCCGGTAATCAGCGGTGCATAGACGATATAGCTGTGGCCTACGACCCAGCCTACATCCGAAGCGGCCCAGAACACATCACCGGGCCGGGCGCCATAGACCAGCTCCATGCTGTAGCGCATGGCGACGGCGTGGCCACCATTATCCCGCACAACCCCCTTGGGCTTGCCGGTGGTGCCGGAGGTGTAGAGGATGTACAGCGGATCGGTGGCCGCCACGGGCACCGGGTCGGCCGGCGTGGCCCCGGCCATTTCGGCCTCCCAGTCCAGGTCTCGTCCCGTGATCATGTCCGCCGTCACCTGGGGCCGCTGGAACACGATGCAGCACTCCGGCTTGTGCTCCGCCTGCTCAATGGCGCTGTCCACCAACGGCTTGTAGGCAATGACCTTGTTGACCTCGATACCGCAGGAGGCGGTTACCACGGCCTTGGGCCGGGCGTCGGTGATCCTGACCGCTAGCTCCCGGGCTGCAAAGCCCCCGAACACTACCGAGTGAACGGCCCCGAGCCGGGCGCACGCGAGCATGGCGATAACCGCCTGGGGCACCATGGGCATATAGATGATGACCCGGTCGCCGTGACCAATGCCCCGGGCCTTGAGCACACCCGCAAAGCGTGCCACCTGGTCGGTCAGTTGGCGGTAGGTATAGCTCTGGGTGGTGCCGGTGACCGGGGAATCATGGATCAGCGCCTTCTGGTCACCGCGGCCGGCGCGGATATTGGCGTCCAGGGCAACATCGCTGGTGTTGATCAGGCCATCCGGAAACCACTCGCCATGGCCGTTTTCACTGGCCTTCCAGATGTCCTCGGGGGGACGGATCCAGTCGATCGCGTTGGCTTTCTCACGCCAGAACTGTTCCGGCTGCTCCACCGAACGACGGAACTCCGATTGGTAGTCCATGGGTCCACCTCATGCAGTCGATCATTGTTGTTTTATTGCACTGTTGAGGTCGACTGTAAGGGATATGGGGCGCAGAGGAAGTAGACCAAAGGCTAAGGGAGACTTTGGCTACAGTTACATGCCAGCTTGCCGCACCGAATGAGCAGGGAGGTTTCAGTCGGAACCCGTATCCACGGACGAGACAGTGGCGTCCACGGTGCCTTTCGCCAGCTTGGCCTGAATGCGGTCCCCCGGGGACAGGGTGGCCGGGTCCC
Source organism: Marinobacter shunpengi (assembly GCF_045449715.1). NCBI lineage: Bacteria > Pseudomonadati > Pseudomonadota > Gammaproteobacteria > Pseudomonadales > Marinobacteraceae > Marinobacter > Marinobacter shunpengi. The sequence continues at coordinate 71,407 of NZ_JBJJLA010000013.1, forward strand.
GGACCACGGTCTGGTCGTCGCTGGACACAATGGCATAGCCCCGGCCCAGGGTGGCCAGGGGGCTGACTGCATTGAGGGTGCGGGCGGCTGATTCCAGACGCTGGTTCCGCTTTTCCAACTGGCGGCCGAGGCTGGCCTGCAACCGTTCACCCAACTGGTCCACCCGCTGTGTCTGTTCGACGATGCGCCGGGAGGGCCGGTGGGCCAGCAGGCGCTGGGCCAGGTGGTCGCTGTGGGTTTGCTCCCGGCCCAGGCGCTGGCCGATGGCCTGACGGAATCGCAATTCTACATCGTCCAGGCGCTGGGCTTTCTCCTGCAGCTGTCGGCGTGGGTCCCGCAGTCTGGCCGTAAGCTGGCCGAGGCGGACATCCTGCTGGCGCAGGTAACGGCTGGCGGCGCCGGCCAGTCGCTGGCGGGTTTCGGTAAGGCGGGCCAGCCAGGCGGCCTGGTCCGGGGAGATTTTCTCGGCCGCAGCGGATGGCGTCGGGGCCCGGAGGTCTGCCACAAAGTCGGCAATGGTCACGTCCACTTCATGACCCACGGCACTGACGGTGGGAATCGGGCAGGTGGCGATGGCCCGGGCCACGGCTTCCTCGTTGAAGCACCACAGGTCCTCCAGGGAGCCGCCGCCGCGGCCGATAATCAGCACGTCGGCCTGGTTGTGGCGGACGGCCCGGTCGATGGCGCCGACAATGCTGGCAGTCGCGGCCTGACCCTGGACCGCCGTGGGGTAAAGGGTCACCGGAATACCGGGGCAGCGACGGCCCAGCACCGTCAGGATATCGTGGATGGCGGCCCCGGTGGGGGAGGTGATCACCCCGATATGGCGGGGCGTGTCCGGAATCGGCTTCTTGCGCTCCACTGCGAACAGACCCTCGGCCTGCAATCGGGCCTTGAGGGCCTCGAAGGCCTGCTGCAAGGCACCCAGGCCGGCGGGCTCCAGGTGTTCGACGATGATCTGGAAATCACCACGGTTCTCGTAAAGGCTGACCTTGCCCCGTATGCGGACCTGGTCTCCTTCTTTCGGCACCTGGCGGATGCGCTGGTTGAACCCCCGGAACATGGCGCAACGCACCTGGGCCCGCTGGTCCTTCAGGGAAAAGTACCAGTGCCCGGATGATGGGCGCGACAGGCTGGACAGCTCACCTTCCACCCATACCTGCATGAAGCTGGTCTCCAGCAGGTGCCGGGCCTGGCGGTTCAGTTCGGAAACCGTCAGGGCCCTGGGCCGCAGGGACGGGGATGGGTCGGAGTGCATCGGCGCCTCTATCGTTGTGCGAGGAGTCTGGAAAACCACCATGTTATCAGAACCTTCCCGTCTGCCATACGGGTTTTCCGAGAAAGGGGGTGGTTAAAAGTCACCAAAATTCAGCAAGATGCGCGCTGAGGCCGGTGTTGACGCGGTTTACTGTCGCGCCCGCGACCCTTATAATAGTTCGATTAAGGTGACCGGTTCCGATGTCGCGCTGCCACACCGGCGCCGGGCCTCCACATAGATTGTCCAAAAGGCGGGTCCCAATGTTGCGAATAGCCGAAGAAGCCCTCACGTTTGACGATGTTCTCCTGATGCCGGGTTACTCCGACGTGCTGCCCAAGCACGTGGACCTGAAGACCCAGCTTACCAAAGGCATTACCCTCAACATTCCGCTGGTTTCAGCCGCCATGGATACCGTCACCGAGTCAGAGCTGGCCATTGCGATGGCCCAGGAAGGCGGCATCGGTATCATGCACAAGAACATGACCGTCGAGCAGCAGGCCGCCGCCGTACGCAAGGTCAAGAAATTTGAAAGTGGCGTGGTCAAGGACCCGATTACCGTATCGCCTTCCAACACGGTACGGGAACTGGTGGATATCACCATGGCTAACAGCATTTCGGGTCTGCCAGTGGTGGATGGCAAGGACCTGGTGGGCATCGTGACCGGCCGTGACATCCGCTTTGAGAGCCGGATGGAAACCCGGGTCGCCGATATCATGACCCCCAAGGACAAGCTGGTCACCGTCCGCGAGGGTGCCGACCTGGAGGAAGTGAAGGAACTGCTGCACCGCAACCGTATCGAGAAGGTGCTGGTGGTCAACGATGAATTCGAGCTGCGCGGGCTGATCACCGTCAAGGACATCCAGAAGGCCAAGGACTATCCGCTGGCCTGCAAGGATGACCAGGGCCGCCTGCGCGTGGGGGCCGCCGTGGGTACCGGTGGTGACACCGAGGCCCGTATTGCGGCGCTGGTGGAGGCCGGAGTTGACGTGATTGTGGTGGACACCGCCCATGGCCATTCCGCCGGTGTTATTGAGCGGGTCCGGTGGATCAAGCAGAACTACCCGCAGGTAGAGGTGATCGGTGGCAACATCGCCACCGCCGATGCGGCGATTGCATTGGCGGATGCCGGCGCCGACGCCGTCAAGGTGGGTGTGGGCCCTGGTTCCATCTGTACCACCCGGATCGTGTCGGGCATTGGTGTGCCGCAGATCAGTGCGGTGTCCAATGTGGCGGCTGCGCTCAAGGGTAGGGGGGTGCCGCTGATTGCCGACGGTGGCGTTCGTTTCTCCGGCGATATCGCCAAGGCGATTGCCGCAGGCGCCTACAGCGTGATGGTGGGTGGTCTGCTGGCGGGCACCGACGAATCGCCGGGCGAGGTGGAACTGTTCCAGGGTCGCAGCTACAAGGCCTATCGCGGCATGGGCTCACTGGGCGCCATGGGGCAGGGCTCCAGCGACCGTTACTTCCAGGACGCCAGCGAAGGCGTCGACAAGCTGGTGCCGGAAGGCATTGAAGGCCGCGTGGCCTGCAAGGGTCCGATGCGTAACATTGTTCATCAGTTGATGGGCGGCCTGCGGGCATCCATGGGCTACACCGGTAGCGCTGACATGGAAACCATGCGGACCCGGCCCCAGTTTGTTCGCATCACCAATGCCGGCATGCGTGAGAGTCACGTGCACGACGTGACCATCACCAAGGAAGCCCCGAACTACCGCGTAAGCTAATGTTGCCTGGTTTGCGGCCCTCTTCGGAGGGCCGTTTTCTTCTTTCATGTTGAGGAACCCATGTCCCAGAACATCCACGACCACCGCATCCTGATTCTCGATTTCGGTTCCCAGTACACCCAGCTCATTGCCCGCCGGGTGCGGGAAATCGGGGTTTACTGCGAGATCAAGCCCTTTGACATGACAGCAGAGGAGATCGATGAGTTCCGTCCCAAGGGGCTGATCCTGGCGGGTGGTCCGGAATCGGTCACCCAACTGGGTGGTCCGCGTGCGCCGGAAGGTGTGTTCGAACGCGGCGTGCCGGTGCTGGGCATCTGCTATGGCATGCAGACCATGGCGGAGCAGCTTGGTGGTAGCGTGGCCAGTTCCGAGAAACGGGAGTTCGGCTACGCCCAGGTCAAAGTGCGGGCAGAAGGGCCGCTGCTCAAGGACATCAAGGATCACCTCACCGCCCAGGGGGAATCCCTGCTGGATGTGTGGATGAGCCACGGCGACAAGGTGGTCAACATGCCGGAGGGCTTCGAGCTGCTGGCCTCCACCGAAAGTGCGCCGGTAGCCGCCATGCAGGACGTTAGCCGTAACCTCTACGGCGTGCAGTTCCACCCGGAAGTGACTCACACCCTCCAGGGGCAGCGCATCCTGGAGCATTTTGTAAAGGACATCTGCCAGTGTGAGGCCCTGTGGACACCGGCCCGCATCGTGGATGACGCGGTGCGTCAGATCCAGGAACAGGTCGGCGGTGAAAAAGTGCTGCTGGGCCTGTCCGGCGGCGTGGATTCCTCGGTCACCGCCGCGCTACTGCACCGCGCCATCGGTGATCAGCTCACCTGCGTATTCGTGGACAATGGCCTGTTGCGCCTGAACGAAGGCGACCAGGTGATGGACATGTTCGCCCGCAACATGGGAGTGAAGGTGATCCGGGCGGATTCCGAGGACCTCTTCCTGGGCCGCCTGAAGGGCGTCGAGGACCCGGAGCAGAAGCGCAAGATCATCGGCAACACCTTTATCGAGGTGTTCGACGAGCACGCGACCCAGATCACCGACGTGAACTGGCTGGCCCAGGGCACCATCTACCCGGACGTGATCGAATCCGCCGCCTCCAAGACCGGCAAGGCCCATGTCATCAAGTCCCACCATAATGTGGGCGGTCTGCCGGAGACCATGAAGCTCAAGCTGGTGGAACCCCTGCGTGAGCTGTTCAAGGACGAGGTGCGCCGTATCGGCCTGGAACTGGGCCTGCCCTACGACATGGTCTACCGCCATCCCTTCCCGGGGCCGGGCCTGGGCGTCCGTATCCTGGGCGAGGTGAAGAAGGAATACGCCGATATTCTGCGCCGCGCCGATGCCATCTTCCTGGAAGAGCTGCACCGGGCCGACCTGTACCACAAGACCAGCCAGGCCTTTGCGGTCTTCCTGCCGGTAAAGTCCGTGGGTGTGGTAGGCGATGCCCGTCGCTACGAGTACGTGATCGCGGTCCGCGCCGTGGAAACCATCGACTTCATGACCGCCCGCTGGGCGCGCCTGCCATATGAAGTGCTGGAAACCGTCTCCAACCGGATCATTAACGAGATCTCCGGGGTGTCCCGGGTAACCTACGATATTTCTTCCAAGCCGCCTGCGACCATTGAGTGGGAGTGAGGCTTTGGCCTGACAGAAAACGGCGCCCCAAGGGGCGCCGTTTTTATTTGCGGTAGAGCGGCAATACTTCAGAAGGTGTAACGGGCACTCAGGGCAATCGAGCGGCCCGGCTCCAGCAGGGTTTCTACCGTTGGGAACTCATGCCCGTAGCTGGCCCGGTCGGTGTAGGCCTCGTCGGTGAGGTTGTCCACGGACAGGCGCAGGACCAGGGGCTCGATGGGGCGGTAGTCGGCGTAGATGTCCACCACCTGGTAGCTGTCCTGCTTCGAACCACTTTCCTCGACGGCGTCGTTCTCCAGCGCGAATTCCGCGTTCATGCCCAGGTCCACCGACACAGAGGGGAAGGCCAGGGCGCCGTTGATGGTAATGATTTTGCCCAGGGGTACGGTGAAGTAGTTGCCGTCATAGGAGGTGGCCACTTCGCCGTCTTTCTCGGATTCGATATCCGAGTATTTGATCGACAGTTCGCCCCGCTCGTGCAGGTAGCCGGCGGCCAGATCGTAACCTTCAATATCAAAGTCGGCAAACAGGTCCGGACCGCCGCCCCAACTGGGTGTGCGACCGTTCTTGATCTCGGTCTGATAGACGTTGGCCTCACCAAAGAAACCGGCTGCCTGGACCCGCAGGCCAGCGGTATAGTTCTTCGATTCCACCGATTTCACGTCGTCGTAGGCCCATGCGCCATTGAGGATGAAGTTCTCGGCCAGCGCCACGCCACCCCAGACATCCGAGTAACCGGCATTGATGGAGACATACTCGTTCAGGAACACTTCGCCGGAGAGGTTGGCGCTGACGCCGGAGTCGTCATGATCCGAGCCGTCGGTGCCGGTGAACTCCTGCCGGTCATAGCGGGCACCGTAGGAGAGTCTCAGCCAGTCGCCTACGGGTTGACGGACCTGGATGAAGGTACCGACATTCTCGGCGCTTTCCTCCAGGTCGGGGTCACCTTCGAAGCGGAATGTTGCAGTATCGTCATAGTAGTCGACGCCAGCGGTCACGGTAGCGAAGGGGGTATGGAACAGGTTCTGGACGGTGGCAGAATCACTCTCGGTGATACCGTTGTAGACGACGGTGGTTTCCGGAGCAGTCAGGGGATTCTCCCGGGTTTCCAGATCCGTCTCGTTGGTGCCCAGGGTAACTTCGGGGTTCCACAGACCTTCGCCCCGATCACGGCTGTAGTTGAAGACGGTATTGGTGCGGGTCAGGTCATAAACCCGGGATTCGGGCACCGGACGACCGGCAGTCAGATCGGCAAAGTTGGCCCGGTAGGGGCGGTCCGTGTCGTCGTTGACGACTTCATGACTCAGCTCCAGGCGGCCCAGTATGTCGTTCTCGTAGGCAATCTTGGCCAGGCCGCTGATCAGTGCGGGCGAGGTGTGGTCAACGGTATCTCCGTTACCATCTTCATAATCGTCGCCGTCCATATGTTTGATGTAGCCCAGTAGTTCCACATCGCCGACACGGCCATAGAGGGATCCGGAGGTGGTCAGCTGGTCGCCGTTGGTGGCGTAGCGGCCATCCACGAAACCACCAATAGTGCGGTCTGGCGCCAGCACGTCGTTCACGTCGATGGTCTCGTACGCCAGGCTGCCGCCAATCGCCCCGGGGCCATCATCGGCCGGAGCCACGCTGGCGGACGCCCGCACGGCTTTCAGCAGGGCCGGATCAATCAGGTTGGTGGCGTTGTGGTGGAACACCTTGTTGTTTTGGCGGGCACCGTCCACAGTCACGGCCATGGCGGTTTCCTCGACGCCCCGCACATACACCTTCTGGTTCATGGCGATGGGGCCGCCCACGGACACGGAGGATTCCTCCTTGAACAGGTCCTTCATATCCTGGGGCTGGCTGGCCTCAATGTCGGCACGGTTGTAGTTCACGGTGTCCGTGGGATTGGCGTCGATGGCGGCGAAAATCTGCACCGTGGGCAGCGCGGAAACCTCACCGTTGCCCTGCGCCAGTGGCTTTAGCAGGACAGCATTCTCGCCAGTGCGTTCGTAGGTGACACCGGTGCCCTGGAGCAGGTTCTGCAGCGCCTCATCCGGAGTGTAATCGCCACTCAGGGGGGAGGCGGTCCGACCTTCCAGCAGGGAGGTGTTGCCGCCAATGTTCAGGCCGGTCTGCTCCGCCAGTTCGGTGACCGCCTGGTCCAGTGGCTGGGCGGTGATGTTCACGGGGACTGCCGGCTCCTGGGCCAGGGTCAGGGTAGGTGTCGCCATGCCCAGGCCAAGGGCCAGCAGGGTGGCGGGAAGGTGTCGGTTGTTGCGCATCGAAATGCTCCTGATTGTCATTTGATGGTGCCTGTTATCTGTAATGACAATCCGGAGAAAGAATCGGGCAGTCATGGTCGACCTTTTTTTCAGTGGGCGACATCCAGGTACACCACATAGGGCGGGAAGCCCCGAGCATCCAGCCCCAGGGAGCCCGCGAGCAGACTGATGGCTGCCTCGGTATCCCGGGTAGGCAGGGCGCCGGTAAAACGCTTGTCGCTGGCGGCCAGTTCGTCGCTAATCATCAGCTTGCCGGAGTGATACTCTTCCAGCCGACCGACAACATCCTCCAGCGCGGTGCCGTTGAAGATGAGCTGTTCCCGGCTCCAGTCCGGCGTGGCCCGCAGTGACGCTGAGCCGCTCTGGAGCATGGCATCGCCCATGCGTGCCCACTGGCCAGCATTCAGTGCCAGGGATTCCCTGCCGTTGCCGGTGGTCACCCGGACCCGGGACTCGTACACCGTCACCAGGCTGTGGTCGTCATTGCGACGCACGCTATAGAGGGTGCCCATGGCCTCGGCTTTGCCGTTGCGGGTGGTCACGATGAACGGGTGGTCCGGGTCCGTCTCCACTTCTAACAGCACCTCGCCCCGGATCAGGCTGATCTGGCGGCGGCCCTTATCGAAGTTCACGTCAACGGCGCTGTTGGTGTTCAGGGTGATGTCGCTGCCGTCGGGTAGCTCAACGGTCGTCACCTCGCCGACGGCGCTACGGTAATCCGCCTGCCAGTATTGCCAGGGCAGTTGCAGTCCGGCCACGGCAACCAGCAGGCAAAGGCCTGCCGCACCCAGCGCACGTCCCAGGTGTGACGGAGAAGTAGCCGGGGCGGCGCCGGTCCACAGTCGCTGCATCTGGTCGAACACGTGGCGGTGTCGGGGATCCCGGGTCAGCCAGTCCTGGAATTCCCGGTTGTCGGTCGGATCAGGCGGCCCCTCGGCATCGAAATGGATCAGCCATTCAGCGGCCTGCTCACGGATGGCGTTCATCTGGCTCATTCCCCGTTCCTCCGAAAATCGTCATAGAGGCGGGCATGGCAGTGCACCAGGGCCTTTGATATGTACTGTTTGACGCTGCTTTCCGAGACATCCAGCCGCCGGGCGATCTGGTGGTAGCTGAGGCCTTCCGTCCGGGCCAGCAGGAAGGCTTCCCGGGGCTTTTCCGGTAGTTCCTCGGTGAGCATTATCAGCACCTGGTGGAGCAGATCCCGTGCTGCCACGATTTCTGCCGGCCCCTTGTGGTTGCCGGACTCCATGGTATGGGCAACCTGCTGCAGCACGTCAGCCTCCAGGTGCCTGCGACGGTGGCGGTTGATCATCAGCCGGTTGGCAATCACCAGCAGGTAGGCACGGGGTTCCCGCAAGACGGACAGATCCACGGTCAGCAGGCGCAGAAAGGTGTCCTGGCTCATGTCGCCGGCATCGGAAGGGCAGCCCAGCTTACCCTTGAGCCAGTTGAGCAGCCAGGGCTGGTGGTCCCGATACAGACTGTTTACGTCCCCTTCCGCGGAAAAGACAGGGGCTGTGTGTGAGTCCTGCGAGCTGGTGGACATGGAAGGTGAAACCTGTGCCTGTAGTAACTTGCGAATAGTAACCATTATCATTTTTAAGCTCAAGTTTTGCGTATTTAACGGGGACAGGTGGATGGGGTGGTTGGTCTCTGGAAAGGCGCCGTTGGCGGAGGGTTATCGAAAGTCGCACAATGACTCGGGCTTTTGGTATTCTTGTCGCCGGTTAAGCAGCCCTACAGCGGGCATTGTTGAGAGGTTTCTCGGGCGGTAGCGTGTCGGAACATTCCGAAGACGATCAATTCTGGATGCAGCGGGCCCTGGCGCTGGCCGCCCATGCCGCGCGTCTGGGTGAGGTGCCGGTGGGCGCGGTGGTGGTGCAGGGCGGCCGCGAGGTGGGGGCCGGTTACAACGCACCGATATCGGCCTGTGATCCCACTGCCCACGCGGAGGTCCGTGCACTGCGTGATGCCGCCGCCCGGCTCGGCAATTACCGCTTGTCCGGTGCGACGCTTTACGTAACACTCGAACCCTGTACCATGTGCGTAGGCGCACTGGTTCACAGTCGCATTTCCAGGCTGGTATATGGAGCCACCGAACCCAAGGGCGGAGCGGTGGCGTCGGTCCGTGCCACCCTGGAGGAACCCCACTTCAACTGGTCGGTGACGACCACCGCCGGGGTCCTGGCCGACGAGTGCGGGCGGATGCTGACCGATTTCTTCGCGGCCCGGCGTGAACAGATTCGCCGGGCCCGGACCAAACCTCAGGCCTGAATGATTCAGGGACGAAACGGAACACTGACATGAAAGTACTGGTGACCGGCGGGGCCGGCTATATCGGAAGTCATGTGGTACGCCAGCTTGGCCAGGCAGGGCATGACATCATTGTTTTCGATAATCTCTCCACCGGCTATGCCTGGGCCGTGACCGCCGGTGAACTGGTGGTGGGTGACCTGGCGGACGAACAGGCCATCGACGAGCTGTTCGCCAGACACAGCTTCGACGCGGTGCTGCACTTTGCCGCCAACATCGTGGTGCCGGAGTCCGTTGCCAATCCCCTCAAGTACTACAGCAACAACACCCGCAACACCCTGAACCTGCTCAAGGCGGTGGAGCGTTACGGGGTCTCCTACATGGTCTTCTCTTCCACGGCGGCGGTCTACGGCATGCCGGAGGAAACCGTGCTGACAGAGGACATGCCCCTGGCACCGATCAACCCCTATGGTGCCTCCAAGATGATGAGCGAGCGGATGATCATGGATCTTGCCGCGGCCTCCTCCCTGAACTACGTGATTCTCCGCTACTTCAACGTGGCCGGCGCCAACCCGGAGGGACTGTTGGGGCAGGCCACCCCGGAAGCCACCCACCTGATCAAGGTGGCCTGCGAATGCGTGACCGGAGCGCGGGCAGGCATGAGCATTTTCGGCACCGACTATGATACCCGCGACGGTACCTGCATCCGTGATTACATCCACGTGGAGGACCTGGCCAAGGCTCATGTCATGGCGCTGGACTACATGGCCCAGGGCGGCGAGTCCCGGGTACTGAACTGTGGCTATGGCCGCGGCTTCACGGTCCGTGAGGTGATCGATATGGTCAAGGCGCGCTCCGGGGCGGATTTCCCGGTGGAGGAGACCGGCCCCCGTGCCGGCGACCCGGTGGCCCTGATGGCCGACAACCGGCGCATCACCGACACCCTCGGCTGGATCCCGGACCATGACGACCTGGGCACCATCGTCCAGACCGCCCTGGACTGGGAAGCAAAATGGCAGAAGATTCAGAAAGAAACGGTTTAATCGCAATAGGTTGCGAAAGACTTTTAACGTAAATTCTACTCGATTCGATAGCAGGGAATGAGCCCATGAAAATTACCATTTTTGGCACAGGCTATGTGGGACTGGTGACAGGCGCCTGCCTGGCGGATTCCGGCCACGATGTGCTTTGCATGGATGTTGACCAGGGAAAGATCGAACGACTCAGGAATGGCCAGATCCCCATCTACGAGCCGGGGCTGGAGCCCATTGTCCGCCACAACGCGGATGCAGGACGCCTGAAGTTCACCACGGATACGGCGGAAGCCGTGGCCCATGGCCTGCTGCAGTTCATTGCCGTGGGCACGCCCCCGGATGAGGACGGTTCCGCCGACCTGCAGTATGTACTGGCGGTGGCCAAATCCATTGGCCAGCATATGGACGACTACAAGGTGGTGGTGGACAAGTCCACGGTGCCCGTGGGTACCGCCGACAAGGTGCGTGACGCCGTGCGCCTCGAGCTGGACCACCGCAACCTGGAGCTGGATTTCGATGTGGTCTCCAACCCCGAATTCCTCAAGGAAGGGGCCGCGGTCAACGATTTCATGAAGCCGGACCGCATCATCGTCGGCACCAACAGTGACCGGGCGGAAGAGGTTCTGCGCGAGGTTTACTACCCGTTCAACCGCAACCACGACCGGATGATCTTCATGGACATCCGTTCCGCCGAGCTGACCAAGTACGCCGCCAACGCCATGCTGGCCACCAAGATCAGCTTCATGAACGAGGTTGCCAACCTGGCGGAACGCCTGGGCGCGGATATCGAGGCGGTGCGTCGTGGTATCGGTTCCGACCCGCGTATCGGCTACCACTTCATCTACCCGGGCTGTGGCTACGGTGGCTCCTGCTTTCCCAAGGATGTGCAGGCGCTGGCCCGCACCGCCCATGGCTGTGGGTATGAGTCAAAGCTGCTCAATGCCGTGGAAGCGGTAAACTACGACCAGAAGCACGTACTGTTCGACAAGGTCAGCCACTACTTCCAGGGCGACCTGGCGAACAAGACCGTGGCGGTCTGGGGGCTGTCCTTCAAGCCCAACACGGATGACATGCGAGAAGCGCCGGCCCGTACCCTGATGGAATCCCTCTGGGAGTCCGGTGCCAGGGTCCAGGCCTTCGATCCGGAAGCCATGGAGGAAACCCAGCGTATCTACGGTAACCGGGATGACCTGCAACTCTGCGGTACCAAGGAGCAGGCCCTGCGCGGCGCCGACATCCTGGTAATCTGTACCGAGTGGAAGGAATTCCGCTCACCGGACTTCGAGGCCATCGTGAAGACCCTCAAAGAGCCGGTGATCATCGACGGTCGTAACATGTACGAGCCCCAGATGCTGGATCGTTATGGTCTGGTTTACTACGCTATCGGTCGCGGTCGTAACCAGTTCAACGTCGGCTGACGTCATGGCTGGAGATTTCCTCCTTCACGCACGGCTGGAGGCTGACACCATCAGCCTCGGTCGTACCGACCTGTGTGAAATCCGCCTGATGAACGACCGGACCTGGCCCTGGGTGCTGCTGGTGCCCAGGCGTCCGGATATCCGGGAGATCTACCAGTTGTCCGTTGCCGATCAGCAGCAGTTGCTGGCGGAATCCTCGTTACTGGGGAAGGGGATGATGGGGGCGTTTGGTGGCGACAAGCTTAACGTCGCGGCACTGGGCAATATGGTTCCTCAGCTCCACCTGCATCACATTGTCCGCCGGGAGGGGGACACCGGCTGGCCTGGTCCGGTCTGGGGGCTCCAGGCCCCTGAGCCCTACGGTGAGGGCGAGCTGGAGGCGTTTCTTGCGCGGCTTGAACCAGTGCTTGCCGAACTGATCAAAGGGGTTCCGGCGGGCTGATTCCCAAATCCTGGCTCAGAGCCGGATCGTGTTCTGGTGTCGTGCCATTACCTGGGAGCCCAGCAGCACCATGCGCAGCTCCATTTTCAGCCGCTTCCGCAACTGCTCCCTTTCCTCGCGACTGGCATCCAGGGCCTCCGCACCCTGGTTGAACACCAGCGTCACCATGGCTTCCGCCACCGTGCGGGCATTGTAGAGTGGTTTGCCCCGTTCCTCGCCAAAGCGGGCCAGGTCATCCGCCAGTTCCGTCACGAAATGATCGATCTCGGCCTTCACGGCGGTACGGAACTGCTTGGATACCCCGGTCCGTTCACGCAACATCAGGCGGAACAGGTTGGCGTTGTTGCCCAGGTATTCCAGGAAGGTATCCACCGACGTGCTGATGGCGCTGCCGTTACGGGCAATCCGCTTGCGGGCCTGGCGCATGAGCTGTCGCAGGGCGACACCGCCTTCGTCCACCAGGGCCAGGCCCAGTTCGTCCAGCTCCGCGAAGTGACGATAGAAGGAGGTGGGGGCAATGCCCGCCTCCCGGGCCACTTCCCTCAGGCTCAGGCTGCCGAAACCCCGGTCGGCGCTGAGCTGGGAGAGGGCGGCGTCCATCAGGGCACGGCGGGTACGGAGTTTCTGTTCGGCGCGGGCTGACACGGGGTATCCTTGGTTGGTCTGCTGGCGAGTCATTGTAGACAGGCAATTATGAGGATGATAGCGGACAGCGACGACTCTGAGACAAATCACCGGAACGGGTTCCATGTGCCTTGCGGCCAATTCGTGAATCCGCGGCGAATCCTGGTCCTGATTTTGGGCGCGATTGTGTTTATAATGACCCGCTTTTTCAAAGGCCCCTTCAGGGCAGCCACCATCCTGGTGGCAGGACTTCAGAACACACACTTGTAACGACAGCTATGGGAACGGGTATGCGCAGTCATTATTGCGGTGGAATCAACGAGTCAAACATCGATCAGGACGTCACGCTCTGTGGCTGGGTCCACCGCCGGCGGGATCACGGGGGCGTCATCTTCCTGGACCTGCGTGACCGGGACGGCATGGCCCAGGTGGTGTTCGATCCGGATACCGAGGAAAGCTTTGCCAAGGCCGAGAAGGTCCGTAGCGAGTTTGTGATCCAGATCACCGGCCGGGTCCGCCGCCGTCCCTCTGGTACCGAGAACCCCAACATGCCCACCGGCCAGGTGGAAGTGCTGGGCCGCGAGCTGACCATCCTCAACGCCGCCGCCACCCCGCCGTTCCCCCTGGACGAGCATGTGGATGTGGGCGAGGACGTGCGCCTGCGCTACCGTTTCGTGGACCTGCGCCGCCCCGAGATGCTCAACCGTCTGCGGTTCCGCTCCCGGGTCACCAGCTACATCCGTAACTTCCTGGACGGCAACGGCTTCATGGACGTGGAAACCCCGATCCTGACCCGTGCCACGCCGGAAGGTGCCCGTGACTACCTGGTGCCCAGCCGTACCCATGAGGGCTCCTTCTTCGCGCTGCCCCAGTCTCCGCAACTGTTCAAGCAGTTGCTGATGGTGTCCGGCGTTGACCGTTACTACCAGATCGCCAAGTGTTTCCGGGACGAGGACCTGCGTGCCGACCGTCAGCCGGAATTCACCCAGGTGGATCTGGAGGCTTCCTTCGTCAACGAGGAAGACCTGATGAATCTGACCGAATCCATGACTCGCAACCTGTTCAGGGACGTGCTGGACGTGGAGCTGCCGGAATTCCCGCGCATGCCCTACGCCGAGGCCATGCAGCGTTACGGCTCCGACAAGCCGGACCTGCGTATCCCGCTGGAACTGGTGGATGTGGGCGATCTGGTTGAGAGCGTCGACTTCAAGGTGTTTTCCGGCCCGGCCAAAGACCCGAAAGGCCGCGTTGCCGCACTGCGGGTGCCCAATGGTGGCAGCCTGACCCGCAAGCAGATCGATGACTACACCAAATTTGTCGGCATCTATGGTGCCAAGGGGCTGGCCTACATCAAGGTGAACGAAGTCGCCAAGGGTGTTGAGGGCCTGCAGTCACCCATCGTCAAGTTCCTGGGTGACGAGACCGCCATGGCAGTGATGGAACGCACCGGCGCGGAGGACGGCGATATCGTGTTCTTCGGTGCGGACAAAACCAACGTGGTCAACGAGGCCCTGGGGGCCCTGCGGATCAAGGTGGGCCACGACCTGGAAATGCTTACCAAAGAATGGGCGCCCTTGTGGGTGGTGGATTTCCCCATGTTCGAGGAAACCGACAACGGCGGCCTGACCGCTATCCACCATCCGTTCACGGCGCCGAGCTGCACCCCGGAAGAGCTGGCGGCGGACCCCGCCAATGCCCTGTCCCGGGCCTATGACATGGTACTGAACGGTACCGAGCTGGGTGGCGGTTCCATCCGTATCCACGATGAGAACACCCAGCAGTCCGTGTTCCGGGTACTGGGGATCGACGAGGAAGAAGCCCGGGCCAAGTTCGGCTTCCTGCTGGACGCCCTCAAGTTCGGTTGTCCTCCCCACGGTGGCCTGGCCTTCGGTCTGGACCGTCTGGTGATGCTGATGACCGGTGCCAGCTCGATCCGTGACGTGATTGCGTTCCCGAAAACCCAGAGTGCCACCTGCCTGATGACACAGGCTCCGGGCGAGGTGGACGAGAAGCAGCTCAAGGAACTCAACATCCGCCTGCGCAAGCCGGTCGCCAAGGCGGCCGACCAGGCCGGGGAGAAGTCCGAAGGCTGAGACAGGGCCGCTCCGGTATTCGTTTCGGTCGGGGCGGCTCCCAATCCATTGGCCAGCAGCAAGACAGGAGTGGTTTATGGCCGGGCACAGTAAATGGGCCAACATCAAGCACCGCAAGGCGGCCCAGGATGCCAAGCGTGGCAAGATCTTCACCAAGATCATCCGTGAACTGGTGGTGGCGGCAAAGCTGGGTGGCCCGGACCCGAACGATAACCCCCGTCTGCGTGCGGTGATGGACAAGGCGCTGACCGCCAACATGAAGAAGGACACCATCGAGCGCGCCATTGAGCGGGGCGCCGGCGGTGGCGACGACAACAACTACGAGGAACTGACCTACGAAGGGTATGGTCCCGGAGGCGTCGCCATGTACGTGGAGGTCATGACCGATAACCGTAACCGTACCGTGGCCGAGGTGCGCCACGCCTTTAACAAGTTCGGCGGCAACCTGGGCACCGATGGTTCGGTGGCGTTCCTGTTCAGCAAGCAGGGCATCCTCAGCTATGCTCCAGGCACCAGCGAGGAACGGTTGATGGAAGTTGCCCTGGAGGCGGGTGCGGAGGATATTGTCGAGCAGGATGATGGCTCCTTCGAGGTGCGCACCACCCCGGAAACCTACCTGGATGTGAAGGAAGCCCTGGTGGAAGCCGGCCTGGAGCCCGACAATGCCGAAGTCACCATGGTACCGGCGACCAC
Organism: Marinobacter shunpengi; assembly: GCF_045449715.1. NCBI lineage: Bacteria > Pseudomonadati > Pseudomonadota > Gammaproteobacteria > Pseudomonadales > Marinobacteraceae > Marinobacter > Marinobacter shunpengi. Next base: position 86,854 of record NZ_JBJJLA010000013.1, read on the forward strand.
CGTGGACCTGGACCGGGATGGCACCGAGTCCAACCTCAAGCTGATCGACATGCTTGAGGACCTGGACGACGTGCAGAACGTCTATTCCAACGCCGAATTCGACGACGAGGTTCTGCAGGAACTCAACGCCTGAGTCGACTCCCTACCCACAAGACGCGGGGGCAGTGCCTGATGGCAATTATCCTTGGGGTGGATCCCGGATCCCGTATTACCGGGTATGGCGTCATCCGCACCAGTGGCCGCACTACCGGATACCTGGACAGTGGCTGTATCCGGGTCGGGGAGCGGCCCATGGCGGAGCGGCTGCAGGTGATCTTCCAGAGCCTGGCCACGCTGATTGCCGAGTACCGGCCGGACGAATTCGCCATTGAGCAGGTGTTCATGGCCCGCAACCCGGATTCAGCCCTCAAGCTGGGGCAGGCCAGGGGCGTGGCTATCGTCAGCGCCGCCAATTCCGGGCTGGCGGTACACGAATACTCCGCCCGCCAGGTGAAGCAGGCGGTGGTGGGCAAGGGCGGCGCCGACAAGTCCCAGGTCCAGCACATGGTGCAGGCCATCCTCAAACTCGCCCGCAAGCCCCAGGAGGATGCCGCCGACGCCCTGGCCATCGCCCTGTGCCATGCCCACATGAGCCAGAGCGTGGCCCGCCTGTCCGGAGCCGGTCGGGCATCCGCAACGTCGGCCACATCACAGGCGGCTGCCGGCAGGCGTGTCCGCGGCGGTCGGATGCGTTAATCTTCCCTCTATCCCGGAAACAGAACACTATTCCAGTAACAGAACAACGGAGACAGACCCGGTGATCGGACGACTGCGCGGTACCCTGGTTGAAAAGCAGCCTGGCCAGGTCCTGGTGGAGGCTGCCGGCCTCGGTTATGAAGTGGATATTCCCTACACCACCTTCTTCCATCTGCCGGAAGCCGGCCAGGAAGTCACCCTGCATACCCACTTTGCGGTCCGTGAGGATGCCCAGAGTCTGTATGGCTTTGCCCGGCGCCTGGACCGGGATCTGTTCCGCCTTCTGATCAAGGTGAACGGGGTGGGCCCGAAGCTGGCTGTGGGGATTCTTTCGGGTCTGGATGCAGACCAGTTCATCCGCTGCGTGGAGCAGAGGGACACCAGCGCCCTGGTGAAACTGCCGGGTGTGGGCAAGAAGACCGCCGAGCGACTGTTGATCGACATGGCTGACCGTATCGGGCAGCTTGAGGGGCAGTTCGTGGTATCCAGTGATGGTGCCGTGAAAGAATCGGACCTGCCGTCACGGTCTCCAAAGCAGCCGGACGCATCGGAAGAGGCGGAAGCCGCCCTGATCGCCCTGGGCTACAAACCCCAGGAAGCGAGCAGGGCCATCAATCGTGTCACCGAAGACGGCATGAGCCGGGAAGAGCTGATCCGGCAGGCGCTCAAGGCCATGATTCCCGCCACCTGAGGCGGATTGCCCATTTTTCGGCGGTCGGGAATGGCCGGGGAATGTGTAAAGAGCGTAACGTGACAGGCATACTACTGACCGTACAATGTGTCCGGGTTGAGGGGATGACCGGAAGCACCTGACCAGGGCCTGCCGACGCGGGTCAGGGCAGGGGGTGCACCGACGGGGTCCGACAATGCCGGTCAGGGCGGATGAACAAGTCATCCGAACACAGGTATGATGGTGAAAACCTGTAACGAGTCTTTACATGATTGAATCTGATCGACTGATTTCTCCCCAGGCCGGGCTACAGGAAGAGGCCTACGACCGAGCGATACGGCCCCACCGCCTGGAAGACTACGTGGGTCAGCCCACTGTCCGCGAACAGATGGAGATCTTTATCTCCGCCGCCCGGGGCCGCAACGAGGCCCTGGACCACACGCTTATCTTCGGCCCTCCGGGTCTCGGCAAGACCACCCTCGCCAATATCATCGCCAATGAAATGGGCGTGGCTATCAAGACTACCTCCGGCCCGGTGCTGGAGAAGGCCGGTGACCTGGCAGCCATGCTCACGAACCTGGAACAGGGCGATGTCCTGTTTATCGACGAGATCCACCGCCTCAATGCGGCGGTGGAGGAAGTGCTCTACCCGGCGATGGAAGACTACCAGCTCGATATCATGATCGGGGAAGGGCCGGCGGCCCGCTCCATCAAGCTGGACCTGCCGCCGTTTACCCTGGTGGGGGCGACCACCCGGGCCGGATTGCTGACATCGCCGCTGCGGGACCGCTTCGGCATCGTGCAGCGGCTGGAGTTCTACAATACCCGCGACCTGACCTCGATTGTGCTGAGGTCGGCCGCTCTGTCCGGCGTCTCCATAGACGACGCCGGTGCCTATGAGATCGCCCGGCGGTCCCGGGGCACGCCGCGGATTGCCAACCGACTGCTGCGCCGGGTGCGGGACTACGCGGAAGTAAAGGCCGATGGTTCCATTACCGCCGGGGTGGCGGACCAGGCCCTCAACATGTTGAAAGTGGACAACGAAGGCTTCGATCACATGGACCGCCGGCTGCTGCTGGCCATGATCGAGAAATTTGATGGGGGCCCCGTGGGGGTCGACAGCCTTGCCGCCGCCATCAGCGAAGAGCGGGGCACCATCGAGGATGTGCTGGAGCCTTTCCTGATACAGCAGGGGTTCATGGTCCGGACGCCAAGGGGGCGTATGGTCACCAACAGTGCCTACCTTCACTTTGGCGCCACGCCGAAATCATCACACCAGGAGGATCTCCTTGACGGACAGCCGTAACGACGCCGATCAGGAACTCGCCGCCTTTACCCTGCCCGTACGTGTCTATATCGAGGATACAGATGCTGGCGGTATTATCTTTCATCCCAAGTACCTGCATTATATGGAGCGGGCGCGTACTGAATGGTGTCGGGGGCGTGGCGTGGGGCTTCGCTCCGGGCTCAGCGACAACATCAGCTATGTGGTACAGAAACTGAACATTCACTACGCGGCGCCCGGTTATGTCGACGACGAACTGCTGGTCACGGCAGACCTGGTGAATGCCGGGCGCGTATGGATGGAGTTCGACCAGAGGGTAAGCCGCGCGGCGGATGACCGGGAACTGGCCCGCGCCAGTGTCACGGTTGCCTGCGTGGCCCTGGATTCCGGGCGCCCGAGGCGGCTGCCGGAAGACCTGGGGCAATTGCTGAAGCGGCACCTGGCGGCAAAGACATCATCACAGACACATCAGGAGTAAATGGTGGATTCAGAACTTTCCGTATGGCATCTCATCGCCCAGGCCGGCCCGCTGGTACAGCTTGTCATGCTGTTGCTGGCGCTGGCATCGGTGATTTCATGGGCGCTGATATTCCAGCGTATCCAGGTTTTCCGCAAGGCAAAGCGGGCACAGCGGGCCTTTGAGGAACAGTTCTGGTCCGGCATGGACCTCGGCCAGCTCTATCGGGAAGTCAACGCCAGCCCGACCCCCTATTCCGGCATGGAGTCCGTTTTCCGGGCCGGTTTCCGGGAATTCTCCCGCCTGCGCCAGCAAAGCCGCGATCCCGATGCGGTGATGGACGGTGTCCAGCGGGCCATGCGGGTGGCCTTCTCCCGGGAACAGGAGCGTCTGGAAACCCATCTGCCGTTCCTGGCGACCGTCGGCTCAACCAGCCCCTACGTCGGTCTGTTTGGGACCGTCTGGGGCATCATGAACTCGTTCCGCGGGTTGGCGACCGTGCAGCAGGCGACACTGGCCACGGTGGCGCCGGGTATCTCCGAAGCGCTGATCGCCACGGCCATGGGTCTTTTCGCGGCCATTCCGGCGGTTATCGCCTATAACCGGTTCTCCTCAAGGTCCGACGCGCTGCTGCAGAACTATGAAACCTTTGCCGAGGAGTTCTCCAGCATACTGCATCGCCGGGTGCACGGTAACGGTGGCAGTCAGGGCTGATCGCGAAGGCGACGGGAGAGGATGTGATGAAAGGCGGAATGATGCACACGGTTCGCCGCAAACCCATGGCGGAGATCAACGTCGTACCCTACATCGACGTGATGCTGGTGTTGCTGGTCATCTTCATGGTGACAGCCCCCATGCTGACCCAGGGTGTGAAGGTGGACCTGCCGGAGACAACCTCGGATCCGATCCAGGCTGAGAAGGAGACCGAGTCTGTGGTGGTATCCATCGACGCCAATGGTGCCTACTATCTGCAGGTGGGTGATGAGGACAGTGATCCGATGCCCTTACGTCAGGTACAGGAGATGGTCGGCAAGATCATGGCCGGGCGCACCAATCGCGAGGTGCTGGTGCGTGGCGACCAGAACGTACAGTACGGCAAGGTGGTTCAACTGATGTCGGTACTGCAGCAGGCGGGTGCCACCAATGTGGGCCTGATTACCGAGGCAGAAGAGACGGATGAGGCGGGTGGATAATCTGTGACGGATCCACGACCCGAAGAACGTAAGGAAAGCCGCCCGGCGTGGACATCGCCGGTATTATTGTCGCTGGTGCTCCACGGCGCCATTGTGGCGATTACGCTGATGAGCTGGCACTGGGTTTCGCCCATTGAGGAACCACCGGAGCCCAGCATCTCCGCCCGGCTGGTCGCTCCGGAGGCTGTGCCGCCCCAGGAAACCACCACACCGCCGCCAGAGCCTGAACCCGCGGAGCCGGAACAGCCTCCGGAGGATGAGCGTCAGCAGCAGGAAGAGGAGCAGCGGCGCATTCAACAGGAGCAGGAGCGCCAGCGCCAGGAACAGGAGCAGCGCGAGCAGGAACGTCTGGAACAGCAGCGACGTGAGCAGGAGGCCGCCCGCGAACGTGAGCGCCAGGCCCGTGAGGAAGAGGCTGCCCGGCAGAAAGCCCAGGCCGAAGCGGAAGAGGAAGCCCGCCGCCAGGCCGAGGAAGAGCGCAAGGCCCGCGAAGAAGCGGAGCGCAAGGCCGAAGAGGAACGCAAGCGCCAGGAGCAGCAGCGTCGTGAGGAAGAGGAGCGGCGCCGCCAGGAAGAGGAACGCCAGCGTCAGGAGGAAGAACGCCGTCGCCAGGAGGAAGCCGAACGCCAGCGTCAACAGGAAGAAGCCGAGCGTCGCCAGCGGGAGCAGCAACTGGAGGACATGGCCCGGGAGGCCGAGGAATCCCGGCTGGCAGAGGAGCGCCGACAGCAGGAGGCCGCCGCGGCCAGGGCCCGGGAAACCGAGATGCAGAACGAAAGGGCCCGCTACGTGTCACTGATAGGGCAGGCCATTGAGAATCAGTGGTATCCGCCGTCGTCGGCACGGGAAGGTATGAGTGTCCTGTTGCGTCTGACGTTGCTGCCCAATGGTGAACTGCAGTCGGTGGAAGTCGTCGAAAGCAGCGGGAACCAGGCATTTGACAACTCCGCTATCAGTGCCGCCCGGGCAATCCGTGAGTATCCAATTCCGGAGAGCCGCGATACCTTTGAGCGCTACTTCAGGCAGTTTACGATCAAGTTTGAGCCGGAGGTCTGAGGTGTGATGCTGAACACCCAACCGGAACCCCGAAAAAGGATGGTGAGGCCAGTATGACAGTAACCAACCCCACGAACACGGCCAGTTCCCTGAGGATCACCGGACCGGTTGCACTGGTCCTGTTGATGGCGACCCTGTTGCTGGCTACCTCGGTGGCCCGGGCGGAACTGATGATCAGGGTGACCAAGGGCACCGGAGAGGCGATTCCGGTGGCAGTGGTACCCTTCGGAAAGTCCGGTGACCTGCCGGCGGGGGATGATATCAGCACCATTGTCCGCAATGACCTGGAAATGACCGGCGAATTCACCCCACTGTCGGCGGAGCGCATGCTCAGCCTGCCGTCCAGCGGTGACGACGTCTTCTTCAGGGACTGGCGCATGCTGGGGCAGCGCTACCTGCTGGTGGGCAATGTTACCCTGGAGGGGGATCGGGTCCGTGCCCGCTATGAGCTGTTTGACGTGAACAGTGAGAAGCGCATGCTGGGGGAAACCTCCACCACGTCGGTCAACAACATACGCACGCTGGCACATCACATCAGCGACAAGGTATACGAGGCGTTGACCGGCGAACCGGGCATCTTCTCCACCAAGCTGGCCTATGTCACCCTGGATGAACATGAGGGCAAGCCCCGCTACCGCCTCCAGATCAGTGACGTGGATGGTCGCCGCTCCAGCGTCCGGCTGGAGAGTCGCGAGCCCATCCTGTCTCCGGACTGGTCGCCGGATGGCAAAAAGCTGGCCTATGTGTCTTTCGAGAGCGGCAGGCCGGAGATCTTCATACATGAGCTGGCCACTGGTAAACGTTCCGTGGTGGCGTCTTATCCCGGTCTGAATTCCGCCCCTAACTGGTCACCGGATGGTCGTTCGTTGCTGGTCACCCTGTCCCGCTCGGGCAATGCCGAGATCTACCGGCTGGATGTGGATACTCGTTCCCTGACGCGCCTGACCGACCACTGGGGCATCGACACCGAAGGTGCCTGGCATCCGGACGGAGACGGTCTTGCCTTTACCTCCGACCGTTCCGGTGGCCCGCAGATCTATATCAAGGAGAGCGAACGTGCCTCGCCCCGCCGGATTACCTTCGGTAGCCGATATAACGCGCGGCCGCGTTTCAGCCCGGATGGCGAGTACATCTACTACGTCCATCAGCGCGACGGCGCCTTCCTTATCGCGCGGACCGAGCTGGACTCCGGCGACGAGCAGGTGCTGACCCGCACCGGCATGGACGAATCCCCAAGCATCGCGCCCAACGGCCGACTGCTGATCTACGCGACCCGCCAGGGGAATGACAGCGTACTGACCGTTATATCCACCAATGGTGGCGCTGCCTATACGCTGCCGGCGGCCCGTGGGGATGTACGTGAACCGGCCTGGTCCCCCATCCTCCGTTGAACAGCGGCGGGGGAGGAACAGGCCCATTGAAAACCATGAAATTGGAACAACAGAAACCTAAGCAGAAGGACGTTCTATGAACACCATGATGAAAAAATCCGCATTTGCCCTTGTACTCTCGCTGGGTCTGGTCGCTGGCTGTAGTACCACTGGTGACGAGCCCATGGGCGATGATGAGATGACTGCCGTGGATCAGGACGGTGGTGCCTCCGTATACGGCGATGATGGCGACGGCGGTGTTTCCTCCGATGAACTGAGGGACGGCGAGCGCGGCCAGGCAGGTCAGGCCGCCACTGGCGAGGATGCGGCCCTGCGTCGTATCACCACCTTCTACTTCGATTTCGACACCGCCGAAATCAAGGCGGAGTCCCGGGATGTGCTGGCGGCTCACGCCCGTTACCTGGCCGGCAACCCGAACGTGAACGTACGCCTGGAAGGTCACACCGATGAGCGTGGCACCAAGGAGTACAACCTGGCCCTGGGCGAGCGTCGTGCCAATGCGGTGCAGCGTTTCCTGGTGGTTAACGGTGCTGACCGCGGCCAGATCGAAACGGTAAGCTATGGTGAGGAAAAGCCGGCGGCCATGGGCTCCAATGAAAGTGCCTGGGCCCAGAACCGTCGTGTGGAACTGATTTTCCGCTAAGACACAGCGGTGACTGACAATAGGTGTACCCATGAGAAAGCTTCTCGTGGCGGCAGTGGCACTGGCGGTTTCCGCCGGTGCCCTGGCGCAATCTTCCACGCCGGCCTATCAGAACAACGAGTCGGAAGCCCGGCGGCAGTCCGCCGGTAACCAGGGCAATGCCGAGCTCTTCTTCATGATCGAGCGGCTCCAGCAGGAAGTACGAAGCCTGCGGGGAGAACTGGAGGAGCAGCGAAATCAGCTTGAGCGCCTGACACGGCAGTCCCGGGAGCGTTATATCGATCTGGATCAACGGCTGATGGAGCTGTCCGAACAGCAGAGTCAGTCCCGCTCCGGTGGCGGCGGCTCGTCCGGTGGTTCAGCAGCCGCCGCGTCCAGCGAACGGCAACAGCCCCAGACCGTTAGCCAGGAATACCGGCAGCCGTCGGCGGAGGAGCGGGAAGCCTACGAGCGGATCCAGGCACTGATCCAGCAGGACAAGGCCTATGACCAGGCCATTGGTGATCTGTACGACTTCATCGGCGAGTACCCGGAAGGGGACCTGACGGTAAATGCGTACTACTGGCTCGGCGAAGTCTACCTGGTCAAGCCCCAACTGGAGCAGGCCAAACAGGCGTTTACGATTGTTGCCACCCGGTATCAGGATCACCGCAAGGCACCGGATGCCCTCTACAAACTGGGGGTGGTCCATGACCGTATGGGTGAGAAGGATCAGGCCGAACGGTACATGAAGCGGGTAGTTGATCAGTACGGCACCAGCCAGGCGGCCAATCTGGCAAAAAAATACCTGGGCGCCGGTTAAAAGGGGTTGATCACCCCAAAAAAATCCGTACTATATGCGCCTCGTTTGGGTCGTTAGCTCAGTTGGTAGAGCAGTTGGCTTTTAACCAATTGGTCGAAGGTTCGAATCCTTCACGACCCACCACTATTGCTTCGGCTGGCATGGAAAGCCGGTCTGATCCCGGTCATGGGTCGTTAGCTCAGTTGGTAGAGCAGTTGGCTTTTAACCAATTGGTCGAAGGTTCGAATCCTTCACGACCCACCAATCAGGCAGGCTGTATCGGCCTGCCGTAAAAAAGAGCCTCCGGGCTCTTTTTTTTTGCCTGAAAATCCCCACAATCAGGGGGGTACGGTGTCTGTCCCATGCTTCACGGTGTTTGGTGCAGGGCTGTGACCGACGCCGGGGGTGATATACTGCCCGTATTCAGGAGTAGCAACAGAGAAGCGAATGATGACACGAGTTGAAGATCGTATCCTGGTTCAGGAATACCTTGCCCACGAGGCGGAGCCCAAGCCGCTGAGTGACGAGGAAAAGGCCGGACTGGAATCCCGCATCCGCGAGGCACTCCGGCAACAGGATGCGGTACTCGTTGCCCATTACTATACCGACCCGGATATCCAGCGCCTGGCGGAGGAAACCGGTGGTTGTGTGGCCGATTCCCTGGAAATGGCCCGTTTCGGGAACCAGCACCCGGCGTCCACGGTGGTGGTGGCCGGCGTTCGCTTCATGGGCGAAACCGCCAAGATCCTCAACCCGGAAAAGCGGGTACTGATGCCGACCCTGGAAGCGACCTGCTCCCTGGATATCGGCTGCCCCCCGGACGAATTTGCGGCCTACTGTGATCAGCACCCGGACCGTACGGTGGTGGTCTACGCCAACACCTCCGCCGCCGTGAAGGCCAGGGCGGACTGGGTGGTAACCTCAAGCTGTGCCCAGGCCATCGTCGAAGACCTGGACGCCCGGGGTGAAAAGATCCTGTGGGCTCCGGACAAACACCTGGGGGGCTATATCAAGCGCACCACCGGCGCCGACATGCTGATGTGGGATGGCTCCTGCATCGTGCACGAGGAGTTCAAATTCCGGGGCCTGGAAGACCTCAAGGCCCTGTATCCGGATGCTGCCGTGCTGGTTCACCCGGAATCGCCGGAACAGGTGGTGGATATGGCGGATGTGGTGGGGTCTACCTCGCAGTTGATCCACGCCGTGCAGTCCATGCCCAACGAACGCTTTATCGTGGCCACTGACAACGGCATCTTCTACAAGATGCAGCAGCTTGCGCCCAACAAGACCCTGATCGAGGCGCCCACCGCCGGTAATGGAGCCACCTGCCGCAGCTGTGCCCATTGTCCGTGGATGGCCATGAATGGCCTGGAGAACCTGCTGCACGTGCTGCAACAGGGTGACCAGGAGATCCGGGTGGATGAGGCCCTGCGGGAGGATGCCCTGCGCCCCCTGCGCCGGATGCTGGACTTCACTGCCAATATGAACCTCAAGGCCGCCGGCAACGCCTGATCAGGCGTTGGCGCCTTTCCCTTCGACGGTCCGTCGCCTCAGGACTGGCCCAGGCGACGGCTGACTTCCGCCAGTCTCTCGGAAATTACCTGTCGCAGCGGGGTACTGGACGGTGCCCGTTCCTGGGCCTGTCGAAGCTGGCGCTGGGCTGCTTCCAGATCGCCCATCAGGATGTCGTATTCCGCCCGGGCCCTGTGCACGCCGACAATATTCCTGGCCATGCCCTCCGCTTCCGCAAGCCGCAGCCACAGGTCCTCGCGATTAGGGTATTCCCGGGTCAGTGTCTTCAGGTAGTCCGCAGCCCGGCTGCCGTTACCCGCCTGGATCTCGATGTGGGCCAGGCGATCGGTGATGGGGTAGTTGCCGGGGTTGCGGCGCAGGGCGGTTTCCATCAACTCCCGGGCGTCGGCTAACCGGTCCTGCGCCTGCATGGCTTCCGCCAGGGTGACCTGGTAGGTGATGCGGTTGGGGCTTTCCTCCAGCAGTTCCTCCAGGATGGTCCGGGCACGATCAGGCTGCCCGTTGGCAAGCAGCGCAACGGCCAGACCGTATTGGGCTGCTGCTTCGCTACCTGAGGTCGGGTCTTCCAGGTAGGACTGGAAGGCATCGATGGCTTCCCCTTTGTTGCGGGCGTAGCGTACCTGCAGCCGTGCCCGCACCAGGTGATATTCGTGGTGGTCGCTGGCGCCGGCTCCCCGGTACTGGTCGGCACGGCTGCGGGTGTCGGACACCCGGGACTGGGTCAGGGGGTGGGTTGAGAGGTATTCCGGCACCCGGTTCCCCTGCAGACGGCTTTGCCGCATCATGACCTCGAACATTTCCGGCATGCCACGGGGATCGAGGCCGGCGTCCGCCATGATTTCCATTCCGACCCGGTCAGCTTCCTGTTCGTGGGCACGGCTGTAGGCCAGCATATTCTGCACGCTCATGGCCTGGGTGCCCATGATGGTGGCGATACCAGCCTCCGAACCGGTGACGGCGGTCAGCACGATGCCGGCGATGATGCCCGCCGCCGTCAGCGGTGCCGAGCGTTCCTGCTGCTCCAGCCGGCGTGCAAAATGGCGCTGGCTGAGGTGGGCCAGTTCGTGGGCAATGACGGAGCCGAACTGTTGTTCGGTCTTGGCGTTCAGGAAGAGGCCGCCGTTGACCCCGACAATGTTGCCGGGCACCGCAAAGGCATTGATGTTGGGGTCGTCAATCACCACGATGGTGAGCTCACGGTTGCTCAGAGGGGTATAGGGCACCAGTCGATATATCATCGATGTCAGGTACTCATACACCAACGGGTCCTGGATCTGTCCGGCGGAGCGTCGTATTGAGCTCATCACCCGCTGACCAATCTCGGTCTCCATCTGGTCCGATAGCAAGCCGCCGCCTAGACCGCCAATGGCAGGCAGGTCCCTCTCCTGGGCCTGGGCCAGCCCCGGCCATACCGGGGACAGGAGCATGACCAGGGTCATGGCCAGCGCTACGGAGCGCCTCAGCGGGCAGGTGTAAATACTGGAATCGAAAGTCATACCTTGGCTGATATACTCCAAACGAAACAATGCAACACGCCGGAACCAAGGGCATAATGGTGGCCCGGCAACCACAGCGAGACTGTCAGAAACAACCTATGGTTGATATTACCCTTGATGCTACCGGGCTGCGATGCCCAATGCCATTGCTAAAGGCCAAGCTCCAGATTGGCGCCATGACAGCCGGCCAGGAACTGGAAGTACTGGCCACCGATGCCGGATCCGCAAGGGATATTCCCGCCTGGCTGGCGCATACCGGGCACGAACTTGTCTCCAGCGATGAAGAGCAGGGTCGTTTTCGCTTTATCATTCGTGTCGGAGATCAGGAGTAAGTTCCACCATGGTTCGCATTCTACGTGGCCTGGCCCATAAATATTTTTCAGATGACGAAGCCGTTATCCTGTTCCTGCTGCTGTTGGTCGGCGTACTGACCATCGTCTTCCTGGGGGCCATGCTGGCGCCGGTGATCGCGTCGGTGATTATCGCCTTTATCCTGCAGGGCCTGGTGACCCGGTTGACCCAGGTGGGGGTGCCAGAGATCGTCTCCATCATCGGGGTGTTCGTGGTATTCCTGGGCACCCTGGCCGGCTTCCTGTTCGGGCTGCTGCCGCTGATCTGGACCCAGCTCGCCTCATTGGCCACCGAGGCCCCGCGCATCTTCCGGGATATGCGCAGTTACCTTGAACTGTTGCCGGAACAGTATCCCAACCTGATCTCCATGAATGCGGTGAACGACTTCTATCACCAGGTGACGGCGGAAGCGGGCAACGTGACCCAGTGGTTGGTGTCCTTCTCCCTGAGCAGCATTCCCGATCTGGTGGGGCTGCTGATCTATCTGGTACTGGTGCCCATCCTGGTGTTCTTCCTGCTCAAGGACCGTCGTCTGATCCTGGCGGCCATTACCCGGCTGTTGCCCAGCCAGCGACCGATGATGAGCCAGATCTGGCGTGAGGTGAACCAGCAGTGTGCCAACTACGTGCGGGGCAAGGCGGTGGAGATCCTGATCGTCGGCGGTGTCACCTTCGTCACCTTCAAGATCCTTGGGGTTCCCTATGCCGCGCTGTTATCGCTGCTGGTGGGGCTGAGTGTCGTGGTGCCGTATATTGGCGCCGCCGTAGTGACCATACCGGTGGCGATGATTGCGCTGTTTGCCTTTGGCTGGGGCTCCCAGTTTATCTGGGTGATGGTGGCCTACGGCATTATCCAGGCCCTCGATGGTAACGTGCTGGTGCCGCTGCTGTTCTCCGAGGTAAATAACCTCCACCCGGTGATGATCATCATCGCGGTGCTGTTCTTCGGTGGTATCTGGGGGCTCTGGGGGGTGTTCTTCGCAATACCGCTGGCCACTATGGTCAAGGCGGTGTTTGCGGCGTGGCCGGTGCGACCGGACGACCCGGTCCGGCTGCCCGAGTAACGGGGCTGCCGGTCGGGTGTCCGGGGCAGGGCGCGGACACCCCAAACGGCTACTGACGGGCGGTCAGAGTTCCCGGACGGCGTCCAGAACCTCTGCAGCGTGTCCCTTGACCTTCACCCCGCGCCACTCCCGGCGCAGCTTGCCTTCCCTGTCGATCAGGAAAGTGCTTCGGTCAATACCCATGTACTCCTTGCCATAGAGTTTCTTAAGCTTGATAACGTCGAACAGGGAGCAGACGGTTTCGTCCTTGTCGGAGATCAGGTGGAAGGGAAAGTCGTGCTTGGCCCGAAAGTTCTCATGGGCCTTGAGCCCGTCCCTGGAAACGCCGAGAATGACCGCATCAAGCGCCTGGAACTGGTCGTAGAGATCCCGGAAGTCCTGGCCCTCGGTGGTACAGCCAGGGGTGTTGTCCTTGGGGTAGAAGTAGAGCACCACAGGGTTCTGTCCCCGGAAATCGGACAGTCTGATGGTCTGGTCTCCGGTGGCTGGCGCTTCGAAATCAGCAACGGGTTGGTCGAGTTCTGGCTTCGCCATGGCTTCTCCTTTGTTTCCCTTGTGTCGGTTGACACCCAAGATTACCATAACCGTTTTATTTGCACGGAGTCCTTATGATTACTGGTAGCCTTGTCGCTCTGGTGACGCCCATGCACCCGGATGGCAGCATTCACTGGGAGCAGCTGGATGCACTGGTGGACTTTCACCTTGATAACGGTACCCACGGCATCGTCGCGGTTGGTACCACCGGCGAGTCAGCAACCCTGACCCCTGCGGAACACCTCAAGGTGATCGAGCAGATCATCAAACGGACAGCGGGCAGGATTCCGGTGATTGCTGGCACGGGGGGCAACTCCACCCACGAGGCGATCGCACTCACCTCCGAGGCGGCCAAACTCGGCGCCGATGCGTGCCTGCTGGTGGTGCCGTACTACAACAAGCCCACCCAGGAAGGCCTCTACCGTCATTTCAAGGCCATCGCGGAGGCGGTGCCCGACGTCAGCCAGATCCTCTACAACGTACCGGGCCGTACCGCCTGTGACATGCTCAACGAGACCGTGGAGCGCCTGGCGGATATTCCCAACATCGTCGGTATCAAGGACGCCACCGGTAACATCCCCCGGGGTGCCGAGCTGATCAGGGCCGTGGAAGGCCGTCTGGCCGTCTACTCCGGTGACGATGCCACCGCTGCGGGGCTGATGCTCGCTGGCGGCAAGGGCAATGTCTCAGTGACCGCCAATGTGGCGCCGAAGCTGATGTCGCAACTGTGCGAGGCCTCCATTGCCGGTAATCAGGAAGAGAGCGATCGTCTCAACGAGATCCTTGATCCCCTCAACCGCAAGCTGTTCCTTGAGGCCAACCCGATCCCCGTCAAGTGGGCCCTGCAGCGCATGGGCATGATGGATACGGGAATCCGGTTGCCCCTGACACCCCTCAGTGACAAGTTCCACAACGAGGTTGAAGAAGCACTCAAGGCCGCAGGCGTACTCTGAATGACAGATAGCAACAACACAGTGATGCATTGCTCCCGCGGTGTTATCCGGGTTCGTTCACTGCTGGCGCTTGCCATGGCCGGCATCCTCGCCAGCGGTTGCAGCCTGATCCAGGACCGTTCCGATGACTACGCCACTGCCGAACAGGCCGAGCCCCTGCATGGCCTTGATGGTGAACCACTGCCACGCCAGCGTTCGGCTTATCCGATCCGATCGGTGAGCGGAAGCGGAACCATGGCCAACCAGGTGCCGCGGCCACCGGACCTGACCGCCGAAATCCTCGACGAGAACTATGTCATCGAGTCGGTGAATGACCAGTCCTGGTTGCTGGTCAATGAGGTGCCGGGCCGTATCTGGCCAGCGGTGGCCGCCTGGATGAACGAAACCGGCCTGGCCGTTGCCTCCGACAGCACCCAGCTTGGCATGATGCAGAGTGAGATCGCCAACTTCAGCCGCCGCGCCCGGGAACTGGTAGGGCTGGGTGAAGCCGTTTCCGGTGAGTCGCTGACGCTGGTGCAGGTCCGCCTGGCCCCCGGCGTACGGCGCAAGACCACGGAAATCCAGGTGCGCCCCCGCCAGGTGTCGGAATCCCCCGGGCGGCTGCTGCCATGGCAGGACCAGCCCATGGATCAGACCCGGGAAGAGCAACTGCTTAACAACCTGTCCCAGTTCCTGCAGGCTCGGGAAGATAATCGTTCCTACTCCCGTGCGGCCCTGGATATGAGCAGTGAACCCCGGGTCAGTATGCGCCGGCCCAACGCCGAACAGGCGCAGGCGGTGGTCATTGAGTTGCCTTACGACCGCGCCTGGGGTGAAGTTCGCCGTGTCCTCGAGGACGAGAATATCCCCGTGCTGGACCTGGATCAGAGCGCTGGATATTTCCTGGTGGACGGACGACCCGCTGAGGACCGCCAGCGTGGCTGGTTGACCAGCTGGTTCGCCGGGGATGAAGTGGAGCCGGTGGCCACCAACCGGGTGGATCTGGTGGAAGAGGATGGCAGGGTAGTCGTCACTGCCGACCGTGCAGACGGCTATAATGGCGGTAACTACTCCCGCTCCGTGCTGTCCCGGCTCTACGAATACCTGTACTGATACCGCGGACCCCAACAGGGGGTTGGCAAGAACAACGCAGTGGTCAGGATAGCTTGCCTGGCCACCGGAGACTGATATGGAAAAGCGCAAAGAACTCTACGCGGGCAAGGCCAAGTCCGTTTTCACCACCGATGACCCTGAGCGGTTCGTGCTGGTGTTCCGTGATGACACCTCCGCCTTTGACGGCCAGAAGAAGGAACAGCTCAACCGCAAGGGCATGGTGAACAACCGCTTCAATGCCTTCATCATGGAAAAACTGGAGGCGGCCGGCGTTCCCACCCACTTCGACCGGCTGCTGTCGCCGACGGAATCCCTGGTCAAGAAACTGGAGATGATTCCCGTTGAGTGCGTGGTCAGGAACGTCTCCGCGGGCAGCCTGTGTCGCCGCCTGGGGGTGGAAGAGGGGCAGGACCTGAACCCGCCCACCTATGAGTTGTTCCTCAAGAATGACGAACTGCACGACCCCATGGTCAACGAATCCCTCGCGGCAACCTTCGGCTGGGCGAAGCCGGAGGAGCTGGAAGAAATGAAGCGACTGACCTACGAGGTCAACAGTGTGCTCAAGTCCCTGTTTGCCGACGCCGGCATGCTGCTGGTGGATTACAAGCTGGAGTTCGGCCGTTGTGAAGGGCGTATTGTGCTGGGGGACGAGTTCAGTCCCGACGGTTGCCGTATCTGGGACAGCGAGACCCGCAAAAAGATGGACAAGGACCGGTTCCGCCAGGGGCTGGGCGAGGTAATAGAGACCTACGAGGAAGTGGGGCGTCGCCTCGGTATCAGCTTCGACTAAACTCACTGAATGGGGGCCTCTGGAGGCCCTCGTTTATATAGGTTGTCTACTATCGACCATAGGGGAGCCGCCCATGAACAAACTGATACCCGCTGCAACCGCTTGCCTTTTTGTCACCGCTCCGGTGGCCCAGGCCGATGTCATGGGACTCGGCGCCACCATTGGCTACTGGGATTCCGACCTGTCCGGCAAGGTCTCCAATGGCTCTGACCGGGTCAACGTGGAGAACGACCTGGACCTCAGCAACAACAACGAGGCCAACCTCAGTGCTTTCCTGGAACATCCGATACCGCTGCTGCCGAATGTCCGCCTGAGCTATGTTCGTATCGACCAGACCGGTCGCGGCGAACTCAGTTCCGGTTTCGACGGCGTGCCTGCCGGGGTGCCGGTGGATTCGGAGCTGGATTGGCGGCAGACGGACCTCACCCTGTACTACGAGATCCTGGACAACTGGGTGAATCTGGACCTGGGCCTCACGGTCCGTGACCTGGACGCCGAGCTGAAAGTCAGTGATGTTGCTGGTCTTACCCGCAGCAAGACGGACGTGGATGCGGTCGTTCCCATGGCCTACGCCGCCAGTCGTTTTGACCTGCCGCTGACCGGCCTGTCCGTGGGTATCAGCGGTAACCTGGTCAGTTACGGTGGTGATTCCCTGTATGACTATGATCTCTTTGGCCAGTACCAGATCTACGGCGTACAGCTTCGTGCCGGCTACCGGGAAATGGCGGTTGACTACGAAGACGGTGATGATCGCCTGGATATCGACGTGGGCGGTCCCTTCGCCAGTGTCGGCTTCAACTTCTGATGTAGAACAGGGACAGAACCTTGAAACTGCTTGTTACCGGCACCGCCGGATTCATCGGATTCCATCTTGCCCGTCGTCTGCTGGAGCGCGGCGACGAGGTGATCGGCGTTGATAACGTCAACGGCTATTACGACACCAACCTCAAGGAAGCCCGGCTGGACCGGCTTCGGGACCATCACGGCTTTACCGAGGTTCGCCAGGATATTGCCGACCGGGCTGCCATGGAATCCATGTTCCGGCAGCACCAGCCCCAGCGGGTCGCGCATATGGCCGCCCAGGCCGGCGTCCGTTATTCCATCGAGAACCCCCATGCCTATGTGGACAGCAATATGGTGGGGTTCATGAATATCCTGGAAGGGTGTCGCTACAACGGGGTGGAGCACCTGGTTTATGCATCCAGCAGTTCCGTGTATGGCGCCAACGAGACCATGCCGTTCTCGGTCCAGGACAATGTGGACCATCCGGTAAGCCTGTACGCGGCCTCGAAGAAAGCCAACGAGCTCATGGCTCATACCTACAGCCACCTGTACCAGATACCCACCACCGGGCTTCGCTTCTTTACCGTGTATGGCCCCTGGGGGCGCCCGGATATGGCGCCGTTCATCTTTACCCGTAAGATTCTTGCCGGCGAGCCCATCGACGTTTTCAACTTTGGTCACCACAAGCGGGATTTCACCTATATTGATGATATTGTCGAAGGTGTGATCCGCACACTGGACCATGTGGCCTGCTCCAATACAGACTGGAGTGGGCTGGAACCGGATGCCGCCAGCAGCAAGGCGCCGTACCGGCTCTATAATATTGGCAGCAACAATCCGGCGGAACTGGCCCGTTTCATCGAGATTATCGAACAGGAAACCGGCAGAACCGCGGAGAAGAACTACCTGCCCATGCAGCCGGGTGATGTGCCTGCTACCTACGCCGACGTAGATTCACTGATCAGGGACGTGGGCTACCGGCCGGAAACGTCGCTGGAGGAAGGGCTATCGCGCTTTGTTGCCTGGTATCGTGAGTTCTACGGCGTCTAGCTGAGCTTCCAGATCGTCATCGGCGGAGCGGACGCCCGAACAGAATCGGGAGGACACCGGTGATTGGTCCCCAGCTTGCAGATGATAACCTGATTGAGTCGTTTCGCATGCACGCCCGCTGGCAGGAGCCCGCGGAACTGCAAGAGCATGACGGCATGCTGATGATTGCCGGGTGCAACAGCCGCCCGGGACTCTACCGCAATTGCGCCCTGCGGCTGGATCCGTCCGTGCCGGCAGGGAAAGCCTTCGAGCAGACCATGCGGTTCTTCGGTTCCCGGGAGCGGGGATTTACCCTGGTGACCCGCAAACGCTTCGACGACGATATGGAAAAACTGCTGGCGGATGCCAGCATCTTCCCCCGGGGCAGTTCCCCCTGCATGATCATCAACCGTGAACTGGAGCCGGCGCCCCTGCCCGAGGGGGTCTATACCGTGGCCATTACCGATCAGGAGCAGTTGCGGGACAGCGTCCAGGTGAACATGGAGGCCTACCCGAGGCTGGGCATGGCGGCGGAGGAGGTGGCCGCCTTCTTCCGGAACGGTGATCGGGTCATGGATGACAATGTCAGCGGCCTGGTAGCCTACAAGGACGGCGTCCCCCTGGCCACGGCGCTGACCTATGTCACCGGCCCATCCGCCGGTGTTTACTGGGTGGGCACCGTGGCCGCCGCCGAACGCCAGGGCCTGGCAGGCGCCTGCACTCGCCTGGCGGTTAACGCCGGATTCGAGCAGGGTGCCCGCGTTGTGACCCTCCAGGCCAGCCCCTTCGGCCTGCCGGTCTACCAGCGTTTGGGCTTCCAGAATTACGACGGACTCAGTTTTTACTTTTTTGGTCGTTCTCAGGTCAGTTGATTTCAGGCCTGACAGAGGGAAAACCCCTGGACAAACAAAAGCCCCCGAACGTCTCCGCTCGGGGGCTTTTCAGCATCTGGTAGGACCAGGCAGATTTGAACTGCCGACCTCTGCCATGTCAAGGCAGCGCTCTAACCAACTGAGCTATGGTCCTGTGTGCAACGGGGTGGAAATATACTGATCCAGGCCCGGTTGGTCAACCATTTCCCGGGACTTTTTGCGCTCTTTCTCAGCCCTGGCTGGCCGCCCGGATGCGGGCGATGCGGCGGGCCCGGGCGGACTTGCGCAGTCGACCCCGCAGGGCCTTGGACACCACGGTCCAGCGGTTGATCAGCAGGGCCAGCAGGATGACCCCGCAGCCGGCAATCTGGGTGGGGGTCATGGTCTGGCTGAACCAGACCCACGCCAGCAGGGCCACCCAGACCGGCTCCAGGATCAGGATCACCACGCCGTGACTGTGGGCGGACAGGCTCTGGGCGTAGGTCTGCAACAGGAAGCGAAAGGCGGTACCGATGGTCGCACTGGCCACCAGCCACATCATCAGGGTGCCGCTTAAGTTGGTGAGCGTGGGCATCCATTCTTCGAAGAACAGGGAAATAACGCCGGTCAGCACCCCCGCCGTGGTCATGCTCAGGGCGGTCAGGGGCAGGGCGGGCACCCGTTCCCGGATAACGGTCTCACCCTTGCGGGTTACCTCCGTGCGGGTGTTGGCGGTACGGGACGTCAGGATATAGGAAATGGCGAAGATGAAGGATGCCGCCACGAACAGCAGTTGGCCTTTCTCCGGGCGGAACCCGTTCTCCAGGGACAGCAGCGCCAGCCCGCAGACTGCGACGGGAATTGCCAGCCAGGTGCTCATTGGCTGTTCCTCGCGGAAGAAGATCCGGGCAATGGCGGGGACGATCACCACCGCCAGGCTGACAATGAAGGCCGCCTCACCCAGGTTGACGCCCAGCCAGATGCCCATGACCCAGCAACTCATGGCGGACCCGAACACCAGGCCCACCCGCGCGCCGCGCAGCATCTGACGGAACTCCAGCCGGGGCAGTTGTCGTCGGGCGAAGAATGCCAGCAGGGCGCCGGCCATCAGGAAGCGCAGGGACATGAACATCAGCGGCGGCATCAGCAGCACGGCTTCCTTGGAGAAAGCCCAGCTAAAAGCCGCCAGCAGGGTAACGAAGACGAGGTAAAGATCCGATTTGTGGGTATCAGAAAGGGCCATGGGAACGCGGTTATCCGGAAATCAGGGCGCGGAGTTTAGCATGCTCATGACCCCGGTCCTAATCGTACTGACCCGGAGATCGCTGCGGAACGCTGCCGTCCGGTGCTAGAACCAACCATTGTCCTCAATAGCCTCGAACTCGAAGCGCAGGTGTACCTCGTCCCCGACCATCAGCGGGTCCAGGGCGTAGGTCATGCCCCACTGGCTGCGCTGGATGGTAGTGCTGGCTGACACCCCGAGGGTGTATTCCTCGTGGCCGATCGGGTATTCCCCCGCCTTGTTCAGGGTGATGTCCAGGGTGACCGGATGGGTTTCCCCCAGTAGGGTCAGGTCGCCGGTGAGCTTGCCGGTGTTGTCGCCAGTGCTCTCGAAATCCGTCACCTCGAAGGTGATCTCCGGGTAGCGGTCACTGTGCAGGAAGTCATCCTTGCGCAGGTGCTCGTCACGTTTATCGTGGTTGGAGAACACGCTGGCACTCTGGATGACCACCTTGCCCGTGGGGATGTCCCGGGCCTCCGCGTCGTACTCGAACTGCCCCTTGCCCTCCAGGAACATGCCGATAACCGGTGCATACCCCAGGTGGTTCACTTCAAAGGTGGCCGAGAAGTGCTCATCGTCGATCTTGTACCCCTTGGGCTCCGCGAGGGCGGTGTTGGCGCCCAGGGTGAGGGCCAGGGCAGCCAGGCCGGCGGTCAGGTGATGGGTGGTCTTCCATTGAGTACTCATGTCGGGCTCCTTGTTGATGCATGCCGGTACAGGTATTGAACGTCGATGGCGAAGGACCAGCCCAGCAGGACCAGCGCTACTATAAGCGTAGCATGGGCAAACAGATCCGGCGTGGCCGGCAGCAGCGCCACCATCAGCGTCACCAGTTGCCAGACGCATACGGTCTTGCGCCGGAAACTCTCCGGCAGGGGTCCATTCAGCCACGTCCAGTACCAGCCTGCCATGACAAAGCCGTAACGCATCAGGCCGACCAGCAGTATCCAGGCCCCGGCCTTTCCCAGTACCATCAGGGCGATACACAGCATCAGTATGAAGAAGGCATCCAGTTCCATGTCGAAACGGGCGCCGAAGCGACTGGCGGTGCCGGTGCGGCGGGCCACATAACCGTCGAAGCCGTCCATGACCAGGGCTGCCAGGCACAGCAGTGCATAGGGCCAGGCCATGCGCTGCAACAGCTCGGGGTGGAAGGTGAGGGTGGTCAGGAACAGTACCAGCACGGCCCGGCCCAGGGTGACCCGGTCCGCGGGGCCGAACCGGCTGTGGCTCAGGGTCAGGCCGGTGACCAGTAACAGCACCAGTGCGAGGTAAAGCAGGCCGCCGATGGCAAGGGGCAGGGCGGGCAGCCCGAGGGTCAGGGTGCACAGTGACAGCAACCCGGCCAACCCCAGGCCGGCCAGGATCAGGTCCCGCCAGGGAGCCCTGGCCAGGGTGTTGGAATGCAGGGGTGAATCCATACCCGGTACCTGTCGTAAGCTATGCTGACTATCACTATTACCCGGCTGGCCGGGCTTCGGATCAGTGGCGTTTCCATGGTCCCCGGCGCCGGTCTTCATCCTTCAGCATGGAGCGATCATGGCGTCACCGTCAACGGAAACTTCTCCCGCCTTCTGGTCCCTCGGCAACGGCCGTGGGGAGATAGCGAACGGACTGGTGGACCACCATGACGGCCAGGCCCCCTGGGTGGAGGTGGAAACCGTCTATTCCGCCATCAGCCGGGGCACCGAGGCCCTGGTCTTCAACGGCCAGGTGCCGGAATCCGAATACCAGCGCATGCGCGCGCCCTTCCAGCAAGGGGATTTCCCCGGCCCCGTGCGCTTTGGCTATATGAATGTGGGCAGGGTAACCACCGGACCGGTCGACCTGGAGGGGCAGACCGTGTTCTGTCTGTTTCCGCACCAGCGCCGCTACCGTGTGCCGGTATCGGCGGTCACCCGGTTGCCGACAGCGGTACCGCCGGAGCGGGCGGTGCTGGCCGCCAATATGGAAACCGCCATCAATGGCCTCTGGGACGGGGCACCCCTGGTGGGTGACCGGATCGCGGTGGTTGGCTGCGGTGTGGTGGGCTGCCTGGTGGCGTGGCTGGCCTCCCGTATCCCCGGTACCCGGGTGGTGGCTGTGGATCCCAACCCCCGCCGTCAGCCGGTGCTGGCATCCCTCGGTGTGGCGTGCGTCACCACGCTGGAGCGGGATGACCACGACCTGGTGTTCCATACCAGTGGCCATCCCTCCGGACTGGATGCTGCCCTGTCGGTCGCGGGCAACGAGGCCCGTATTGTGGAGATGAGCTGGTATGGCAGACAGGCCGTGCCGGCCACCCTGGGCGGGGCCTTCCACTCCCGTCGGCTGACACTGCGTTCCAGCCAGGTGGGGCAGATCAGTCCCCGCCAGGCGTCACGCTGGAACCATGGCGACCGCATGGCCCTGGCGTTGTCGATGCTGGCGGAGCCGGCCCTGGAGGCCCTGATCACCGGCGAGAGTGCCTTCGAGGAGCTGCCGACGGTAATGCCGGAACTGGCGCGCGGGGCCTCCAACACTCTGTGTCACCGTATCCACTATTCATGAACCCGAGGACTGACCATGTACACACTCACCGTTCGCGACCACGTCATGATTGCCCACAGCTTCCGGGGCGAGGTGTTCGGCCCGGCCCAGCAACTCCACGGGGCGACTTACACGGTGGACGTGGGTTTTGAGCGCCCGGCCCTGGACCAGAACGACCTGGTGGTGGATATCGGCCTTGCCAGCGAGGCACTGGCCCGTATCCTGGCCCCTATCAACATGCAGAACCTGGATGAGATGGATCGGTTCGAGGGGCGCAACACCACTACCGAGTTCATGGCCCGGTATATCTTCGACCGCATGGCCGAGGCGATCCGGAACGGCGTCCTGGGGCATGGCGCCCGCGAACTGACCGGTTTGGTAGTGACCCTGTCGGAGTCCCATGTGGCCTGGGCCAGCTATCGTGACACACTTTGACCCCGGTTGGGCGGTATTGGTCCCCGGGAACCCGGAGCAGTTCACCGGTGGCTATGGTTATGTCCGTGAATTAGTCGAGGGCCTGATCCGCCTGGGGCAGCCCGTAACCCTGCAGGGGTTGCCCGGGCTCTTCCCACGGGTGGACCAGCAAGCCAGGGATGCCCTGGAAAGGGCACTGTCCCGCCTGCCGGACAATACCACGGTCATCATTGATGGCCTGGCCCTGGGCGGTTACCCGGAAGCCGCGGAACAGCATCGCCATCGCCTGCACCTGGTAGCCCTGGTCCATCATCCCCTGGCGGACGAGACGGGCCTGGGCGAGGCTGACCGTCAGCACTTCCTGGCTACCGAGCGGCGGGCCCTGGCGGCGGTCCATCGGGTGATCACTACCAGTGATACCACGGCCCGGGGGTTGGGCAGGTTCAATGTGCCCGCCAGCCGGGTTGCCGTGGTGCGGCCGGGCGTGCGTCACCCGGTCAAACCGTCGGGGGACAGGGCCGTTACCGACGGTCTCCATATCCTGTGCCTGGCCCACCTCTCCCCTCGCAAGGCGCAACACCATCTGGTGGAAGCCCTGTCCAGGCTGCCGGCTGCCGGCTGGGAGTGTGGGCTGGCGGGCTCCGCCGACCGTGACCGGGATTACGCCCGTACCGTGATGTCGATGATCCGGGAGCAGGGACTCTCTGACCGGGTCCGGGTGACCGGTGAGCTGTCCGGACCGGAACTGGAGCGGGCTTTCGATCGCGCTAACCTGTTTGTATTGCCATCCCTGTTTGAAGGCTATGGCATGGTCATCGACGAGGCCCTGGCTCATGGCCTGCCGGTCATCGCTTCCGATGGCGGGGCGCTGGTGGACACCGCAAATCGCCCGGGGTGCGTTACCTATCCGGCGGGGGAGGTGGACGCCCTGGCCGCCCTGATCCACGAGCGACTGCGCCACCCTGAACAGCTGGCACAACAACAGCAGGCCGCCCGACAGAGCGCCCGGATGCTACGAACCTGGGGCCAGGCG
This sequence comes from Marinobacter shunpengi, assembly GCF_045449715.1. Taxonomy (NCBI): domain Bacteria; kingdom Pseudomonadati; phylum Pseudomonadota; class Gammaproteobacteria; order Pseudomonadales; family Marinobacteraceae; genus Marinobacter; species Marinobacter shunpengi. The sequence continues at coordinate 110,777 of NZ_JBJJLA010000013.1, forward strand.
GCCAGGGAGTTCCTCCAGGCCATTGCCGGTAGCCTGCCGGCGGGTAGTGACTTTGATGCAAGCTGGCTTGTCCTGCGGGAGCCGGCGGACCATGCCGCCCGCTCCACAAACCTTACCGACCAGACGGTGGCATGGCTTCGGGACCGGAACGCAGCGGTGGTCGCGGATATCGGGGCGGGCACCGGCTCCAACTGGCGATACCTGTCCCGGGCCCTGGAGGCCCGGTCCGTGGGGCATTGCCAATGGCACCTGTTCGAGCAGGATGCGGCACTGGTGGATGGCATTGGCGTGGCCGGATCTGGTCCCGAGGTGCATGTCCAGCGGCTGGAGGTGGGCAATATGGACCGTCTGCTGCCCAATCCCCTGGACCTGCTGACCGCATCGGCGTTGATTGACCTGGTCTCCCGACCCTGGCTGGAAGCGCTGGCGTCTGCAGTGGCCCGTCGCCGGGCGGCGGTGTTGGTGGTGCTGTCCTACGCCGGCCGGTTCCGGCTGGTACCTGAACAGAAGGCGGATGAGGACCTGCGCAAGCTGATCAACCAGCACCAGCATGGTGACAAGGGCACCGGCGCCGCCTGCGGCCCGGAGGCGAGCGACTGTTTGGCGCAGGCCCTGAAGGCCCTGGGCTATACCGTCTGCCGTGAGGGCAGTCCCTGGCACCTGGATGGCAGGCACAAGGAATTGCAGAAAGCCCTGATGGAGGGCTGGGCGGAGGCCGCCAGGGCACAATTGATCGCCAGTAAAGAGGATTCGGGGTGGCTGGACCAGTGGTTGGCCGACCGGTTCCGGCAGGCGGACGACGGAAACCTGGTGATCGCGGTGGACCATATCGACCTGCTTGGGCTTCCCACACCGTGAAGACCTGCGGCCGTGTGCTGGTGCGCTGGTTGGCCACCCTGGCGATCCTGGGTTTGGTGTTCTGGCTGGTGGATGTCGGGGCCATCCTGGTGCAGCTCTCGTCGGTGGACCTGACCTGGTTACTGCTGGCCCTGGCGATCACGCCACTACAGGTGGTGGTATCCGCCTGGCGGTGGCGTTACACCGTGGCGAAACTGGGAGAGCGGTTGCCGTTGGGGCATGCCGTCCGGGAGTATTACCTGGGCACCCTGGTCAACCAACTGGTCCCCGGTGGCGTGGTGGGCGACGCCGGTCGTGCCCTGCGCCATCGCCAGAACACGGGGCAGACCGCTACCGCCATCCACGGGGTGATGATCGAGCGGTTGTCGGGGCAACTGATACTACTGTTGCTGGCGGTATTGTTGATAACGCTGTGGCTGCCCCTGCCGACACCCCCGATGCCTGGCCTGTTCCTGATTCCCGGCGTGCTGGTGGCCGCACTGCTGGTCTGGTCCCTGTTACAGGCATCCCCGGTCCGGTTCTGGTGGCGGCGTTTCCGGAACGATCTGTGGCGGGCATTGCTGGCCCCGGCGGTGCTGCCGGTCCAGCTTGGCTCGTCCCTGGTGGTGATTGGCAGTTACCTGCTGGTGTTCTGGTGCCTGGCCATGGGCATCGGGCTGGAGATTGCCCAATCCGCTCCCTGGCTGCTGATGGCCTTGTGCACCGTGCTGCTGATGGCCATGGTGGTGCCCCTGACCATCTCCGGCTGGGGCGTAAGGGAAGGGGCAGCAGCGCTCATCTGGCCCCTGGCGGGTCTGGACCCGGAGCAGGGCGTGGCGCTGGCGGTCAGTTACGGGCTGCTGGTGCTGCTGTCGGCGCTGCCCGGGGCGCTGTTCCTGTTCAGTGGCCGGAAAAATCCAGGTCAAACAGCATATCGCTGCCCAGATTGACCATGGTGGAGCAGGGGCGTAGGGCATCCCCCAGGCTGTCGATCTCGGGTAGCTGGAAGGCAGGCTGGCCACTGCCGATAATCATGGGGGCGACCAGTACATGCAACCGATCCACCAGGCTGGCTCCCAGGAAGGTGGACACCGTCTGGCCGCCCCCCTCCACGAAGATTCGCCGCAACCCCAGGCGCCGCAGGACATCGATCACCTCCCGGGGATTGATCGGGCCGTTTTTATCACTGAGGCAGGGAATTTCAGTCACGCCGGACGCCAGGGAGGAGGGCAGCGACGCCGGGTCCAGACGACCGGCCACCAGGCGCAGGGTGGGGGCGGCGCCATCGGTAAACAGGTGGTGTTCGTCCGGTACCCGCCGGTGACGGTCTAACAGTACCCGAACCGGGTTGGGCCCCCGGGCCAGGCGAACGGTGAGGCGGGGGTTGTCGGCGCTGGCGGTACCGGAACCCACCACCACGGCATCTGATATTGCCCTCAGGCGATGCAGGTGGAGCAGCCCGTCGGGCCCATTGATATACCGCGACTTGCCTGTAATGGTGGCAATACGTCCGTCCAGGCTCTGGCCCATCTGGGCCACCAACTGCTGCTCTCTTTCCTGCAATGGGCGCACCAGGGGGCGAAACAGGTGCAGCAACTGGCGGGCCTGGTCGGCTTCGGTGGGGGCGACCGTATCCGGCCAGCGATCGTTGTCATTATCCGGCTGTTGTCGTTGTTGTAGTATCAACTGCCAGGCCTGGTCTGGAGTCATCGGTACCTCAGTATTCTCGATCCGTTTGTGTCCCTATGAAATATTTACGCAATAATCGGCGATTGATTCACTGTAGAGACATAAACTTGTCCATACCAACGGAAATGCGCCATCTGACCGGGTTGTAATCAAGGCCTGTGGCCGCCGATGGCCGGGAACCTTGACCGGGTTATCGCGGAACGCCACGGTAAAGGATAAAGTGGGAAGTCGTCGCCCTTCGTCCGGGCGGAAACTGGGGCCGGATTATCGGCAGGAGTAACCCGCATGCGCTACATGGAAACCTTCTGGCAGAGACTCAAAGAAGCCCGGGAAGCCAGGCAGTTGTCCCGTCGTGACCTGGCGGAACTGTGCGATGTGGACCTGGCCGTGGTCACCCGGTGGGAGCATGTGGATGCGCGCCAGCGCCTCTATCCGGCGGTGGACGAGCTGATCGACCTGTGCCGGCACCTGGACGTACCACTGGATGCACTGCTGGACCCGGAAATGATGGTGAACCCCGGGCAGCTTCAGTTACCCGGGCTGGCGTTCTCCAACACTGATGAGCTGACCGGAGCCCTGGACGAGCTTGAACGCCAGTTCCAGCGGATACAGCCCACGGACGAAGAGGCGGAACTGCTGCGCCGGTACCGCAACAGCACGGACGAAAACCGGCGCATGATCTTTCAGTTACTGGGGCGCTGAATCTGCCTGGGACAGGGCGCAGCCCGAGGCCGCGCCGCTCTTTGCCCGCTGTTACTTCTTCTTTTCCTTGTTCTTCTTGTACACGTTCTCGTAGACGTAGTTCGTTGCGTCCACAAAACCCTCGATGGAACCACAGTCAAAGCGCTGCCCCTTGAACTGGTAGGCCAGTACGCAACCGTTTTTCGCCTGTTCCAGCAGGGCGTCGGTGATCTGCACCTCGCCGTTCTTCCCGGGCTTGGTGTTCTCGATGATCTCGAAGATGTCCGGGGTCAGGATATAGCGGCCGATAATGGCCAGGTTGGACGGGGCCTTGTCCGGTGACGGCTTCTCCACCATGTCGGTGATGCGGTACAGGCCGTCCTTCATGGGTTCACCGGCAATCACACCGTACTTGTGGGTCTCATCCTTGGGCACTTCCTCAATGGCCACGATGGAGCAGCGGAACTGCTTGTACAGCTTGGCCATCTGGGCCAGCACACCGTCCTCGCCGTCTGGTACCACGCAGAAGTCGTCCGCCAGCACCACGGCAAAGGGGCTGTCGCCCACCAGGTTGCGGCCGGTGAGGATGGCGTGGCCAAGGCCCTTCATCTCGTTCTGGCGGGTGAAGGCAAAGGTGTTGTTGTTGATCAGGTCGCGGATGGAGGTGAGCAGGTCTTCCTTGCCGGTGCCGGCAATCTGGTGCTCCAGCTCGTAGCTGATATCGAAATGATCCTCGATGGCCCGTTTGCCGCGCCCGGTGACAAACCCGAATTCAGTGATGCCGGCTGCCGAGGCTTCCTCAACCCCGTACTGCACCAGGGGTTTGTTGACAATCGGCAGGATTTCCTTGGGCATGGCCTTGGTGGCGGGCAGGAAGCGGGTTCCATAGCCGGCAACGGGGAAGAGGCATTTTTTGATCATCGATATCGTCCTTAGTGTCAGTTTCCTGAAGGTGAGGTGTGGCACTCAGAAAGCATGCCAAGTGTAACCAAGATACCGTTACAAAGGGAAACATCAGCGGGTTATGGGAATTTTACGGTTTCTCCATGGATTGGCGAAGGATCGGATTCTGTCGGCAGTGGCCGTTACGCACAACGCTGGTGCGCCAAGGATATTGTTGACAAGCTGCCGATTACCTCAGGTCATTATTGTTGACAATAACGGTCTTCAGGCGTAGCTTTCCCATCATATTTGCATGGATTGTCGACAATGAATATGAGCGCCGCCCTTCCACAGACCCTGACTCGTGCCGACGAGGCCTTCGATTGTCTGCAAACGGCGATCGTCAAGGGTGAGCTGGCTCCCGGTGAAAAGATTGGTGAAGTGGAGCTGTGTGCCCGCTTCAACCTGACCCGTGGGCCCCTGCGGGAAGCACTGGGCCGGCTGGAATCCCGGGGCCTGCTGGTGCGCCGCCCCCACGCTGGTGTAAAGGTGGTCTCCATCAGCGCCGAGGAACTGATGGAGCTGTATCGCATCCGCGAAGTGATGGAAGGCCTGGCCGCCCGCCAGGCTGCCGAGCGCATGACCGACCAGGAGATTGCTGACTTGCAGGCCACCCTCGATGCCCACGAAACCATGATCGAGGAAGCCCATGGCCAGGCCTACTACCAGGCCGAAGGCGATTACGACTTCCATCACCGCATTGCCACCGGCAGCCGCAATGCCAAACTCGCACAAATGCTGCTGGGTGATCTTTACTACATGGTGCGCATGTATCGATACCGGCTGAGCACCTCCAGTGGCCGGCCGCACCGTGCTCTGGGGGAACACCGCCGCATAGTCGAGGCCATTGCCCAGCGGGACGGCGAGCTGGCGGAATTCCTGATGAAGCGCCATATCAACGCCGCCCGGCAGAACATCGAACGCAAGATCAGCGAGGGTGAAATCACCTTCTGACCAGACCCGATCATCCGCATACAATGAATAAGGAACCCCCATGTCCCAGAAACAACTGTCCCCGGGCGCCCGCTTCCGCAAGGCGCTGAAAGAGAACCAGCCGCTGCAGATTGTCGGCACCATTAACGCCTACTCGGCCATGATGGCCCAGCGGGTCGGGCACCAGGCCATCTACCTGTCCGGTGGCGGTGTGGCCAACGCCTCCTTTGGCCTGCCGGACCTGGGCATGACGACCATGAACGATGTAGTGGAGGATGCCCGCCGCATCACCGCCGCTACCGACCTGCCGTTGCTGGTGGATATCGACACCGGCTGGGGCGGCGCCTTCAACATTGCCCGCACCATCCGTGAGATGGAGCGTGCTGGTGTCGCCGCCATCCACATCGAGGACCAGGTGGCCCAGAAGCGTTGCGGCCATCGTCCCAACAAGGAAATCGTCTCCAAGGAGGAAATGGTGGACCGCATCAAGGCCGCCGCCGATGCCCGCCAGGACGACGACTTCTTCATCATGGCCCGCACCGACGCCTTCCAGAAGGAAGGGCTGGAGGCGGCTATCGATCGAGCCAAAGCCTGTATTGAGGCTGGCGCCGACGGCATCTTTGCCGAGGCGGTCCATGAGCTGTCCGACTACAAGGCCTTCGCCGAAGCCCTGGACGTGCCCATCCTGGCCAACATCACCGAGTTTGGCGCCACTCCGTTGTACAACAAGGCCGAGCTTGCTGACGCGGGTGCCGGTATGGTGCTGTATCCGTTAAGCGCCTTCCGGGCGATGAACAAGGCGGCCCTGATGGTGTACGAAAATATCCTGGAGAAAGGCGACCAGAAGGATGTGGTGGACAGCATGCAGACCCGTGCCGAACTCTACGACTTCCTGAACTACCATGACTTCGAACAGAAACTGGACGAACTCTTCGCCCAGAAAAAGAACTGAACCGATACCGACAACAGTTTGATGGAGAGCAACGATGGCTGAAGCAAAGAAACTCGGAGGCGCTGGCCTGCGTGGTCAGGTAGCTGGTGAAACCGCCCTGTGTACCGTGGGCAAGTCCGGTGCCGGGCTGACCTATCGAGGCTATGAGATTGCCGACCTGGCGGAGAAGGCCCAGTTCGAGGAGATCGCCTACCTGCTGCTGCGGGGCAAGCTGCCCAACCGCAGGGAGCTGGACGAGTACAAGCAGAAGCTGCAAAGCCTGCGCGGCCTGCCGGACGCCCTGAAAGCCGTGCTTGAGCAGATTCCCAAAGACGCCCACCCCATGGACGTGATGCGTACCGGCTGCTCCATGCTGGGCAACCTGGAGACGGAACAGGACTTCAGTGAGCAGGACGACAAGATCGATCGCATGCTGGCGGTGTTCCCGTCCATCATCACCTACTGGTACCGCTTCGCCCACGAAGGCGTGCGGATTGAGACCGAGAGCGACGTGGACTCCATCGGCGGTCACTTCCTGGAGTTGCTGCACGGCAAGAAGCCGAGCGAGCTGCACGAGAAGGTGATGAACGTGTCCCTGATCCTGTACGCGGAGCACGAGTTCAATGCCTCCACCTTCAATGCCCGGGTGTGTGCCTCCACGCTGTCGGATATCCATAGCTGCGTGACCGGCGCCATCGGTACCCTGCGTGGCCCGCTGCATGGCGGTGCCAACGAGGCGGCGATGGAACTGATCCAGAAGTTCCAGACTCCAGACGAGGCGGAAAAGGGCCTGCTGGGCATGCTGGAGCGCAAGGACAAGATCATGGGCTTTGGTCACGCCATCTATAAGGAGTCCGATCCCCGCAATGCGATCATCAAGCAGTGGTCGAAGAAGCTGGCGGACGAGGTGGGCGACACCGTGCTCTATCCGGTGTCCGTGCGCTGCGAGGAAGTGATGTGGCGGGAGAAGAAGCTGTTCTGTAACGCGGATTTCTTCCACGCCTCTGCCTATCACTTCATGGGCATTCCCACGGAGCTGTTCACCCCCATCTTCGTGATGTCCCGGGTGTCTGGCTGGACGGCCCATGTTAAGGAGCAGCGTGCCAACAACCGGATTATCCGTCCCAGTGCCGACTACACCGGGCCGGCGGATTCCAAGTGGGTGCCCATTGATGAGCGCCCATAAACTTGGATGGAGGAGGCTTACGCCCCCTCTCCCTTGAGGGGAGAGGGCCGGGGAGAGGGTGGAGCGTCTAGCACCAGAGTCCGCCGCTTTCCCCCTCTCCCTAACCCTCTCCCTCCAGGGGAGAGGGGATGTGACCGAGCACAACGTTAGTATTAGCCAGACTCCGAATTAATGAAGTCAGGCATCAGGTTAAGCCCCCTCTCCCTTGAGGGGAGAGGGCCGGGGAGAGGGTGGAGCGACCTACACCAGAGTCCGCCATTTTCCCCCTCTCCCTAACCCTCTCCCTCCAGGGGAGAGGGGACCAAAACGAACACAGATTCTCGAGAGACCTCCAATGAATACGAAGTACCGCAAGCACCTCCCAGGCACAGATCTGGACTATTTCGATACCCGCCAGGCTGTGGAAGACATCCAGCCCGGCGCCTACGACACGCTGCCGTACACCTCCCGCATCCTGGCGGAACAGCTGGTGCGCCGTTGTGATCCGGATGCCCTGACGGACTCCCTCAAGCAGCTGATCGAACGCAAGCGGGACCTGGACTTCCCCTGGTACCCGGCGCGGGTGGTGTGCCATGACATCCTGGGCCAGACCGCCCTGGTGGACCTGGCCGGCCTGCGGGATGCCATCGCGGAGAAGGGCGGCGACCCCGCCAAGGTGAACCCGGTGGTGCCCACCCAGTTGATCGTCGACCACTCCCTGGCGGTGGAGCACGCTGGTTTCGAGAAGGACGCCTTCGAGAAGAACCGGGAGATCGAGAATCGCCGCAACGACGACCGTTTCCACTTCATCGACTGGACCAAGACCGCGTTCCGTAATGTGGACGTGATTCCGCCGGGCAACGGCATCATGCACCAGATCAACCTGGAGAAGATGTCGCCGGTGATCCAGAACCGTCCGGACGGCGAGGGCAGGCACGTGGCTTTCCCGGATACCTGCGTGGGCACCGACAGCCACACCCCCATGGTGGACGCCCTGGGCGTTATCTCCGTCGGCGTCGGCGGTCTGGAAGCCGAGAGCGTCATGCTGGGCCGTGCCTCCATGATGCGCCTGCCAGACATTGTTGGCGTGGAGCTGAAGGGCAAGCTGAAGCCGGGTATTACTGGCACCGATATGGTACTGGCCATTACCGAGTTCCTGCGCAAGGAACGGGTGGTGGGCGCTTACCTGGAATTCTACGGCGAAGGCGCCGACAGCCTGACCGTGGGCGACCGGGCCACCATCTCCAACATGACTCCGGAGTATGGCGCCACCGCCGCGATGTTCTACATCGACGACCAGACCATCGACTACCTCAAGCTCACCGGTCGTGAAGACGATCAGGTGGCGCTGGTGGAAAAGTACGCCAAGCATACCGGCCTGTGGGCGGATGCCCTCAAGACCGCCGAGTACGAGCGGGTGCTGACCTTCGACCTGAGCAAGGTGGAGCGCACCCTGGCGGGCCCGTCCAACCCCCACGCCCACCTGCCTACCGCCAAGCTGGCGGAGAGCGGCATAGCCGGTCAATGGGAAGAGGAAGAGGGCAAGATGCCGGATGGCGCCGTTATCATCGCCGCCATCACCAGCTGCACCAACACCAGCAACCCCCGCAACATGGTGGCCGCCGGCCTGATCGCCCGCAATGCCAACAAACTGGGGCTGACCCGCAAGCCGTGGGTGAAGTCCTCCCTGGCGCCGGGTTCCAAGACCGTCAAGATGTACCTGGAAGAAGCCAGCCTGTTGCCAGAGCTGGAAAACCTGGGCTTCGGTGTGGTCGCCTACGCCTGCACCACCTGCAACGGCATGAGCGGCGCCCTGGACCCGGTGATCCAGAAGGAAGTGGTGGACCGTGACCTGTACGCCACGGCGGTGCTGTCCGGCAACCGCAACTTCGACGGTCGCATCCACCCCTACGCCAAGCAGGCGTTCCTGGCGTCGCCGCCGCTGGTAGTGGCCTACGCTATTGCCGGCACCATCCGCTTCGACATCGAGAAGGATGTACTGGGCCACGACCAGAACGGCAACCCGGTCACCCTGAAAGACATCTGGCCGGACGATGAAGAGATCGACGCCATCGTCAAACAGAGCGTGAAGCCGCAGCAGTTCCGCGACACCTACATCCCCATGTTCGACCTGACCCGGGACAAACAGGCGGCCAGCGAACCGCTGTACGAATGGCGCCCCCAGAGCACCTATATCCGCCGCCCGCCATACTGGGAAGGCGGCATGGTGGGTGAGAAGGCCCTCAAGGGCATGCGCCCGCTGGCGGTACTGCCGGACAACATCACCACCGACCACCTGTCGCCGTCCAACGCCATCCTGATGGACAGCGCCGCCGGTGAATACCTGCACAAGATGGGCCTGCCGGAGGAGGACTTCAACTCCTACGCCACCCACCGGGGCGACCACCTGACCGCCCAGCGCGCCACCTTCGCCAACCCCAAACTGTTCAACGAAATGGTGCGGGACGAGCAGGGCAACGTCAGGCAGGGCTCCCTGGCCCGCATCGAGCCGGAAGGCAAGGTCACCCGCATGTGGGAGGCCATCGAAACCTACATGGAGCGCAAGCAGCCGCTGATCATCATCGCCGGCGCCGACTACGGCCAGGGCTCCTCCCGTGACTGGGCCGCCAAGGGCGTGGCACTGGCGGGCGTGGAAGCCATCGTCGCCGAAGGTTTCGAGCGCATCCACCGCACCAACCTGATCGGCATGGGCGTAATGCCCCTGCAGTTCCAGGAAGGCACCACCCGCAAGACCCTGGCTATCGACGGCACCGAAACCTACGACGTGGAAGGCACCGCCGCCCCCGGCGCCGAACTGACCCTGGTCATCCACCGCAGGAACGGCGACACCGAACGGGTCCCGGTCACCTGCCGCCTGGACACCGCCGAGGAAGTGGACATCTACAAGGCCGGCGGCGTACTCCAACGCTTCGCCCAGGACTTCCTGGAGTCCGAAGGCGCCGCCTGAAACGACCGACTCCCTTACCCTGAGCCAAACATCCCCTCTCCCTTGACGGGAGAGGGCCAGGGAGAGGGTGGAGCAGGCCACGCCTTAAGCCAGAACCGAACACAGGTACACCCCAAATGAGCAAAGTACCCCAAATAAAAATCCCCGCCACCTACATGCGAGGCGGCACCAGCAAAGGCGTCTTCTTCAACATCGAAGACCTCCCCGAACGCTGCCAGCAACCCGGCGAAGCCCGGGACAGACTCCTGATGCGCGTCATCGGCAGCCCAGACCCCTACGAAAAACAGATCGACGGCATGGGCGGCGCCACCTCCAGCACCAGCAAGACCGTGCTGCTGGCCAGGAGCCAGAGCGACGACCACGACGTGGACTACCTGTTCGGCCAGGTGGGCATTGACAAGGCCTTCGTGGACTGGAGCGGCAACTGCGGCAACCTCTCCGCCGCCGTTGGCCCCTTCGCCATCACCAACGGCCTGGTGGACAAAAGCCGGGTACCGGACAACGGCATCGCCATCGTCCGTATCTGGCAGGCCAACATCGCCAAGACCATCGTCGCCAAGGTGCCCATGACCAATGGGGAAGTGCAGGAAACCGGTGACTTCGAACTCGACGGCGTCACCTTCCCGGCGGCGGAAGTGGCGGTGGAGTTCATGGACCCGGCCGACGGCGAGGGCGCCATGTTCCCCACCGGCAATGTGGTGGATGATCTGGAAGTGCCCGGCGTGGGGACCCTCAGGGCCACCATGATCAACGCAGGCATTCCCACCATCTTCGTCAACGCCGAAGACATCGGTTATCAGGGCACCGAACTACAGCCAGCCATCAACGGTGACCCGGAAGCCCTGGCCAGGTTCGAAACCATCCGCGCCCATGGGGCGGTGAAAATGGGGCTGATCAAGACGCCGGAGGAAGCCGCTAACCGGGGGCATACCCCCAAGGTAGCCTTTGTTTCTGCGCCCAAGGACTACGTCAGTTCATCCGGCAAAGAGATCAAGGCCAGCGACGTCGATGTGCTGGTCCGGGCCCTGTCCATGGGCAAGCTTCATCACGCGATGATGGGGACGGCGGCTGTGGCGATTGCTACTGCCTCGGCTGTGCCCGGGACGCTGGTGAATCTTGCTGCCGGGGGAGGGGATCGGAACTCCGTGACCTTTGGGCATCCTTCCGGGACGTTGCAGGTTGGGGCTGAGGCCTCTCTGGTAAATGAAGAGTGGACGGCGACCAAAGCTGTTATGAGTCGTAGTGCTCGGGTGCTTATGGAGGGTTGGGTTAGGGTGCCTGGGGATTCGTTTTAGGCCCCTTCCAGATCTGAGTTGATTGCAGGCTTGGTCTCCTGATGTTTTGCCGCCTTGCCCTTTGGGCTTGGCGGCTTTTTTGCATTTGCGATGTGCGAGTTGGTGGGATAGTGTCGGCCCTAACGGTTTGGTAATGTGAGTTCAGGCATATCGAGCAGCTCGCCGCAGTACTTTCATTCGGGTTACGCGGACGACTGTTTGCTTTGGAAGTAGTAGGTCGTTATCAGATTGGTGGGGTGGTTTCGAAAGCGGCCAGGGATTGGGTGCCAGGTAGCCGGCGGGGCGGTAGCGTGGCTGGTGAAGCCTCTGCGACGGCTAAAGACGGTCGATGGGGCTGACCATTCCGCGTTCATGCAGACCGACAACATGCGTGTAGATCTGTGTGGTTTCGATGGAGGTGTGGCCCAGGATCTCCTGAATGGCACGAAGGTCCGTGCCTTGCCGAAGTAGCTCGGTCGCAAAAGAATGCCTGAAAGTATGGCAGGACACCCTCTTATTGATACCAGCCTTCTGACTCGCCTGTTTGACTGATCGCTGCAGCTGACGCTCGTTGATGTGGTGCCTGCGCTCCATACCGTTGCGAGGGTCGGTGGAATAATGTCGCGCGGGAAACAGGTACTGCCATCCGAGTTCGAAAGGCGCATTCGGGTACTTTCTGTCCAGGGCGTTCGGTAGATAGACACTGCCATACCCGGCCTGTAGATCGCACCGATGAAGCTCCGTGACCCATCGGATCTGCTCGGTCAGCGTATTTTGCAGCCGTTCGGGCAACAACGTTCTGCGGGCCTTTCCTCCTTTGGTTTCCTGGACCCAAAGCGCCTGATTCTCGATATCGATGTCCTTCACACGAAGCCGAACCACCTCCATGACCCGCAGTCCACAGCCATACATCATCTGAACCATCAAACGGTGGGAACCGTAAAGATGCACAAGCACGCGGGCTACTTCGGAACTCGACAGTACTGTAGGAAGCTTGCGACGCACAGCTGCCTTCCGGAAGTTCAGGTCCGGTATCTCCTGCTCGAGAAACTCTCGGAACAAAAATACCAGTGCGTTCAGCGCGGTTTTCTGCGTGTTGATTGAACAATGCTGATCGACCGCCAGGTTGCTGAGAAAAGCCTGGATATGTTGAGCATCGATCTGATCGTGGGATTGATACTGGTTAAAACGAATGAACCGCCGCACCCAGGCGCAGTAGGTTTTCTCCGTTCTGTAGGCCAGGCCACGAGCACGGATAAACGTGCGGAGCCGGTCCAGAAAGCGGGGCGATTGTGAGGATACTGGCGGTGGCACGTCCATGGCACGATGAGCTCCAGAAAGGAATATGTATATGTATGGCTCTTCACTTCTTTTAGTGGGTAACCCTTTATTTCCCTGCCGTTTTTGGTCACTGTTATCCCATTCGATTAACCCGATGGATGGTGACCGACATTGGATCAATGCACCCTCTATGAGCAGATTCTTGGGCTCTCGGCGCCTTGGTTTGTCTCAGACGTTGAGCTTGATAAAAGCCAGAGTGAAGTCGTAGTCCAGGTAGACATAGACAAAAGCACAGCGCTTGTCTGCCCTCGATGTGGCCGTGCCTGCCCAGGTTACGACTCCCGGGAACGTCGTTGGCGTCACCTCGATACCTGTCAGTTTCGAACGCAGGTCGTTGCCCAGGTCCCCCGTGTGCAATGTCCGGAGCATGGCTGCCTGACGGTCAGTGTCCCTTGGGCTGAGCAGAACAGCCGGTACACGCTGCTGTTTGAAGCCTTCGTCATTAGCTGGCTCAGAGCAGCCTCTATCTCTGCGGTCAGCAAGCAGCTGCGCCTGAGCTGGACCGCCATCGACAACATCATGGAGCGGGCTGTGCGCCGGGGCCTTGCCAATGTCCCTGACCGAGATACGACCCGGCTGGCTGTCGATGAGACCGCATTCCGCAAAGGGCACGATTACGTAACGGTCGTCTCCAACGGCCATGGGCAAGTTTTGTCCGTGGAAGACGGCAGGTCTGCACACAGCCTTGGCCGCTTTTACGCCAGCCTGAATGAACCTCGTAAGCAAGAGATCATCTCAATCTCCATGGATATGAGTCCGGCTTATCAGAAAGCGACGTTCGACCATATCAAGAAGGCCCATCGGAAGATCGCCTTCGATCATTTCCATGTCGCGCAGATGCTGACCCGAACGCTTGATGCCACTCGCAAGGCTGATATGAAACGAGCGGATAGCTCTATGCGGCAGGAGATTCATTGAAGTCGATACACCTGGCTACGACACCGCAAGGGCCTAGAAGGACAGCAGATTCAGCAGATCAGGCAGTTGTCGGATGTCCTCAAAGACACCGGTCTGGTGTGGCACCTCAAGGAGAAGGCGCGAGATATCTGGCGCGGCTACCGGGTTAAAGGCGCCCGTGCGGCGTGGCAGGAATGGATCCAAATGGCCCGGGTCACTGAGATTCGAGCTCTGATCTCCACGGCCAATCAACTCGAAATCAAGCTGTTTGGCATCCTCAATGCCATGCGATTCCAGGCCTCAAATGGACTAGCGGAGGCAATCAACGGGCAGGTTCGAGCTTTAAAGGTCCGGTCCCGGGGATTCAGGAGTAAGGAACGATTTAAACGGGCAATCTTGTTCCATTATGGCGGGCTGCCTATGGCACCCAACCCACAGGGATAAGTGAAGAGCCATATGTATACAGTATTCGGAAAGGCTTTCGGTGTGATTTGCGTCACAGTTTAGGTGGGCGTTGCCGTTATTTCGATTACTCACCGGATATTCGGCCACTTTTGGCGGTATATTCGAAATCTACCGACAATTTGTCGCTTTTTGCGGAATGGATGTGTGCTCTCAGGTGGGTTTGTGTCCTGGCAATGTGTTGAATTGCAGGGATATTATCATCCCCCGGGGCAGCAGGCTCGTCCGGGCATATGCCCATTTTTGACGTAGAATAAACTGTTACATGAAAAGGAAGCTTAAGAATGTTTGACAAGGCGTTTGAGTTCATTTCTCAGGGAGAATACGCCGCGTTTTCCATCGCGATTGTTTTGGGGATTTTGTTTAACCTGAAAAATATCCTGTCCTTCGCAGATACCTATAAAAAGAGAAGGATTGAGCTATTGAAGGAAGCTGCGTCCATAGGTTCGATAAATGGAACTCTGAAAGTTCATTTCGAAGATGAAATAGAAAATGAATATTTTAGACTGGTCCATAAAGTGAAGATGGAGAAGGTTATTAGGGATGCATGCATTGATTGGTATGCAAGACTGAATAGAGAGCTTTCGATTTCTCATTTTATAAGAGCTAGAAGCCATTTAGAGATAAATGATGGTAAATTAGAGGTAAAAATATCGACTTTCGACAGGATTGGCTATTGGTACAATGTGATAGCTGGTGTTTTATTGTTGTTAATAGGTTTCCCGTTTTTAGCAATGACAAATGCCATTCAGTCACAATCGATAGTTGGAATTTTTGTTGTGATTGGAGTTTCTCTGTTTTTAATAGTTTTTGGGTTATTTCTATTGTCCCAGACGTTTTCGGTTGTTTCCGCAAAGAGGGTGCAGGAAGCAATTGAGGGATAGCTCATGTAACAAGTGACTGTGGTGTCAAACTCATTAATTAGGCCATATTTTCACGCCATGGCTCACCGTTTTTCATCATGGTATTGAGCACCACGATCATCTTTCTCATGCAGGCGATGAGGGCGACTTTCGGCATCTTCCCCTGGGCTTTCAGGCGCTCGTAGAATCGCTTGAACACGGGGTTGCACTGGATCGATGAGAGCATGGCCATGAACATCACCGTGCGTACTCTGTGGCGTCCTCCCCGTATCCGTCGCTTGCCGTTGAGCTTGCCACTGTCCCGGTTAATAGGTGCGACCCCGACCAGGGCAGCAATCTCCTTTCGGTTGAGAGAGCCAAGCTCTGGCAGCTCACTGAGCAACGTATAGGCAAGCACTTTGCCGACGCCGGGGACACTGGTCAGGATTTCGGTTTTGGTTCGCCAGTGATCCACTTTGGCCACTTCCTGTTCGATCTGCCGGGTGATGGTGTCGATCTGATTCTGGAGCACTCGGAGCAGGGTTTTGATGGAGCGATGGAGTGATTTTGGCATGATCTGGAGACGGTTTTTCTCCATGGTGGACATCTCCAAAAGCTGTGCCCGTCGTGCCAGGAGGTCTTTGATTTTCTGAGAGGTTTTGTCCGGGATCGGTCTGAACTCCGGCTTGATGGTGGCGGCATATCGGGCGATGACCTGGGCATCGATCCGGTCGGTTTTCGCCAGCACACCGATGGCCTGGGCGTAGCGGCGGACACTGATGGGATTGACGACAATGATCGGTAATCCCGCCTGGTGGCAGGCTGACACCAGGGCATGCTCGTAGCGCCCGGTGGCTTCGACAACGATACGCTCGATGTCGTACTTCTTCAGGACCTGGACCAGATGGCGGATGTAGGCGTCGTTATTGGGAAAGGAATGCGATTGTCCGGTGGGGTGGATGGCAACGTCCAGGTTGGCTTTGCCGACGTCGATACCGATGTTGACTGGGGTTTGGACTTCCGTGTGTTTCATAATAAGCTGACTCTGCCTTGCTATACGGGCTCGAGGCCCCGATGACTGTTCGAGTTATCGCTTGAGAGTCATGCAGCGCTACGCACTTGTTATCGGTCTCTCGAAAGAGGAGCCGTCGCTACACCGAGCTGCTGCATGAAGGCCCCCAGTGGCCGCTGGGGGTGGGCCTCAATTTACCCAAACACGGCAGAAATTATCCATACAAG
>NZ_JBJJLA010000014.1:0-10005 GCF_045449715.1 Marinobacter shunpengi
TGGCCGTTGACAGGAATCGGTGAGGCTGTAGAATGCGCCCCACTTCGACGGACACGGCCCATGAGGCTTGAACGGGAAGGCGAAGTAAGCGGTTGTTTGATTTGGGTTTTTGCGGTTCAGGTCTTCTTCGGGAGCGGCGTTAAAAACCTTGAAATAATCGTTGACAAGGTGGCGATCTGATGTAGAATACGCGGCCTTGATTGAGCAGATGCTCAACGCTCTTTAACAAGTTGACCAAGTAATTCGTGTGGGCGCTGGCCGAGACTATCTGGCGACAGATAATCGAGGCAAGCGACTCGTCGAGAATGAGTTTTGTCTTGAGCAAGATTAGAGATCTTCGGATCTTGTATGATTTAAACTGAAGAGTTTGATCATGGCTCAGATTGAACGCTGGCGGCAGGCCTAACACATGCAAGTCGAGCGGAAACAGGGGGAGCTTGCTCCCCGCTGTCGAGCGGCGGACGGGTGAGTAATGCATAGGAAACTGCCCAGTAGTGGGGGATAGCCCGGGGAAACCCGGATTAATACCGCATACGCCCTTCGGGGGAAAGCAGGGGATCTTCGGACCTTGCGCTATTGGATGTGCCTATGTCGGATTAGCTAGTTGGTGGGGTAATGGCCTACCAAGGCGACGATCCGTAGCTGGTCTGAGAGGATGATCAGCCACATCGGGACTGAGACACGGCCCGAACTCCTACGGGAGGCAGCAGTGGGGAATATTGGACAATGGGGGCAACCCTGATCCAGCCATGCCGCGTGTGTGAAGAAGGCTTTCGGGTTGTAAAGCACTTTCAGCAAGGAGGAAAACGTGTTGGCTAATACCCAGCATGCTTGACGTTACTTGCAGAAGAAGCACCGGCTAACTCCGTGCCAGCAGCCGCGGTAATACGGAGGGTGCAAGCGTTAATCGGAATTACTGGGCGTAAAGCGCGCGTAGGCGGTTTGATAAGCGGGATGTGAAAGCCCTGGGCTTAACCTGGGAACGGCATTCCGAACTGTCAGGCTAGAGTATGGTAGAGGGTAGTGGAATTTCCTGTGTAGCGGTGAAATGCGTAGATATAGGAAGGAACACCAGTGGCGAAGGCGGCTACCTGGACCAATACTGACGCTGAGGTGCGAAAGCGTGGGGAGCAAACAGGATTAGATACCCTGGTAGTCCACGCCGTAAACGATGTCTACTAGCCGTTGGGACTCTTGAAGTCTTAGTGGCGCAGTTAACGCACTAAGTAGACCGCCTGGGGAGTACGGCCGCAAGGTTAAAACTCAAATGAATTGACGGGGGCCCGCACAAGCGGTGGAGCATGTGGTTTAATTCGACGCAACGCGAAGAACCTTACCTGGCCTTGACATGTTGGGAACTTTCCAGAGATGGATTGGTGCCTTCGGGAACCCAAACACAGGTGCTGCATGGCCGTCGTCAGCTCGTGTCGTGAGATGTTGGGTTAAGTCCCGTAACGAGCGCAACCCTTATCCCTAGTTGCCAGCACATCATGGTGGGAACTCTAGGGAGACTGCCGGTGACAAACCGGAGGAAGGTGGGGATGACGTCAGGTCATCATGGCCCTTACGGCCAGGGCTACACACGTGCTACAATGGCGCGCACAGAGGGCTGCAACCCCGCGAGGGTGAGCTAATCTCATAAAACGCGTCGTAGTCCGGATCGCAGTCTGCAACTCGACTGCGTGAAGTCGGAATCGCTAGTAATCGCGAATCAGAATGTCGCGGTGAATACGTTCCCGGGCCTTGTACACACCGCCCGTCACACCATGGGAGTGGATTGCACCAGAAGTGGTTAGTCTAACCTTCGGGAGGACGATCACCACGGTGTGGTTCATGACTGGGGTGAAGTCGTAACAAGGTAGCCGTAGGGGAACCTGCGGCTGGATCACCTCCTTAACGATAGCTGGAGGTTTCGGTCAGAGTCCACACGAATTACTTGGTCAATGAGAAGAGAGCAAAGGGTCTTTCGGGCCCGACTTGGCTTGTTTGTGACAAGCAAAACCGGGTCTGTAGCTCAGGTGGTTAGAGCGCACCCCTGATAAGGGTGAGGTCGGTGGTTCAAGTCCACCCAGACCCACCAAAATTGACCAGCTCGTCGTTGCGCCAGGACTCGCGTACTGATGTACGCTTCACCTTGGCGCGCCTAGATCTGATCAATTTTCCGAGTACGGCGAGTGAACACGGTTTGCCGGCTTGGTGAGTGGCTGATATTAGGGGCCATAGCTCAGCTGGGAGAGCGCCTGCCTTGCACGCAGGAGGTCGGCGGTTCGATCCCGCCTGGCTCCACCAAAACCTGGTCGACGATCCCTGAATACCTGACGCAAGTCAGTGTGCAGAAACAAGTGTTTCGAATTGATGACCATCGAAGCCCTTCTTTCTGATCACTGGGTCAGAATTGCTCTTTAACAATTCGGATGAGATTGAAACACGAGATTGATTCTTCTAGTTCAGAGTCAATCTCAGCGATAACGATCAAGCGTTATCCGGTGTGTCGTTGAAGTGGTTGTTTATAGCTTCAGTCGGCTGTCTCTGAATCTCGTCGAGAAGCGAGAAATGGTGAATCACTTCGGTGGTTGGCGATTTCCTGTTGAACGATGAGGCGCAGGTCAGTTGTCTTGGGGTTATATAGTCAAGCAACTAAGCGCATACGGTGGATGCCTTGGCAGTCAGAGGCGATGAAAGACGTGGAAGCCTGCGATAAGGCTCGGGGAGCTGGCAAACAAGCTGTGATCCGGGCATCTCTGAATGGGGAAACCCACCGACTTTCGGGTCGGTATCTTACACTGAATCCATAGGTGTAAGAGGCGAACCGGGGGAACTGAAACATCTAAGTACCCCGAGGAAAAGAAATCAACCGAGATTCCCTTAGTAGCGGCGAGCGAACGGGGACCAGCCCTTAAGCTGGACGACTGGTAGGAGAAGGTTCTGGAAAGGACCGCCATAGTGGGTGATAGCCCCGTATCCGAAACCTGAGTTCAGTGAAATCGAGTAGGACGGGTCACGTGTAATCCTGTCTGAACATGGGGGGACCATCCTCCAAGGCTAAATACTCCTGACTGACCGATAGTGAACCAGTACCGTGAGGGAAAGGCGAAAAGAACCCCTGTGAGGGGAGTGAAATAGACCCTGAAACCGTATGCGTACAAGCAGTCGGAGCCCCTTCGTGGGGTGACGGCGTACCTTTTGTATAATGGGTCAGCGACTTATGTTCAGTGGCGAGGTTAACCGTGTAGGGGAGCCGTAGGGAAACCGAGTCTGAATAGGGCGACTTAGTCGCTGGGCATAGACCCGAAACCGGGCGATCTATCCATGAGCAGGGTGAAGGTGCCGTAACAGGCACTGGAGGCCCGAACCCACTGTCGTTGAAAAGCCAGGGGATGACTTGTGGATCGGAGTGAAAGGCTAATCAAGCCCGGAGATAGCTGGTTCTCCCCGAAAGCTATTTAGGTAGCGCCTCGGACGAATACCACTGGGGGTAGAGCACTGTTTCGGCTAGGGGGTCATCCCGACTTACCAACCCGATGCAAACTCCGAATACCAGTGAGTACTATCCGGGAGACACACAGCGGGTGCTAACGTCCGTTGTGGAGAGGGAAACAACCCAGACCGCCAGCTAAGGTCCCCAAGTACCAGTTAAGTGGGAAACGATGTGGGAAGGCTCAGACAGCTAGGAGGTTGGCTTAGAAGCAGCCATCCTTTAAAGAAAGCGTAATAGCTCACTAGTCGAGTCGGCCTGCGCGGAAGATGTAACGGGGCTCAAACTGGTCACCGAAGCTGCGGCTGCATACGCAAGTATGCGGGGTAGGGGAGCGTTCTGTAAGCCTGCGAAGGTGTGTCGAGAGGCATGCTGGAGGTATCAGAAGTGCGAATGCTGACATGAGTAACGATAATGGGGGTGAAAAACCCCCACGCCGGAAGACCAAGGGTTCCTGCGCAACGCTAATCGGCGCAGGGTGAGTCGGCCCCTAAGGCGAGACCGAAAGGTGTAGTCGATGGGAAACGGGTTAATATTCCCGTACCTTGGGTAGCTGCGATGGAGAGACGGAGAAGGCTAGGTGAGCCGGGCGACGGTTGTCCCGGTTTAAGCGTGTAGGAAGGGGACTTAGGCAAATCCGGGTCCTCAATTCCGAGACGTGACGACGACTGCCCTTTCAGGGCGGGAAGTCATTGATGCCAGGCTTCCAGGAAAATCTTCTAAGCTTCAGGCTACTCGGGCCCGTACCCCAAACCGACACAGGTGGTCAGGGTGAGAATCCCAAGGCGCTTGAGAGAACTCGGGTAAAGGAACTAGGCAAAATGGTGCCGTAACTTCGGGAGAAGGCACGCCGGCGTTAGGTGAAACCCCTGCGGGTGGAGCCGAGGCCGGTCGAAGATACCAGGCCCCTGCGACTGTTTATTAAAAACACAGCACTGTGCTAACACGAAAGTGGACGTATACGGTGTGACGCCTGCCCGGTGCCGGAAGGTTAATTGATGGGGTTAGTCCTCGGACGAAGCTCTTGATCGAAGCCCCGGTAAACGGCGGCCGTAACTATAACGGTCCTAAGGTAGCGAAATTCCTTGTCGGGTAAGTTCCGACCTGCACGAATGGCGTAACGATGGGGGCGCTGTCTCTACCCGAGACTCAGTGAAATTGAAATCGCCGTGAAGATGCGGTGTATCCGCGGCTAGACGGAAAGACCCCGTGAACCTTTACTATAGCTTCACAGTGAACTTTGAGCATGTTTGTGTAGGATAGCTGGGAGGCTTTGAAACCGGGACGCCAGTTCCGGTGGAGCCAACCTTGAAATACCAGCCTGACATGTTTGAGGTTCTAACTTGGTCCCCTGATCGGGGATGAGGACACTGTGTGGTGGGTAGTTTGACTGGGGCGGTCTCCTCCCAAAGCGTAACGGAGGAGCACAAAGGTGGGCTAAGCATGGTCGGACATCATGCGGTTAGTGTAATGGCACAAGCCCGCTTAACTGCGAGACAGACACGTCGAGCAGGTACGAAAGTAGGTCATAGTGATCCGGTGGTTCTGTATGGAAGGGCCATCGCTCAACGGATAAAAGGTACTCCGGGGATAACAGGCTGATACCGCCCAAGAGTTCACATCGACGGCGGTGTTTGGCACCTCGATGTCGGCTCATCACATCCTGGGGCTGAAGCCGGTCCCAAGGGTATGGCTGTTCGCCATTTAAAGTGGTACGCGAGCTGGGTTTAGAACGTCGTGAGACAGTTCGGTCCCTATCTGCCGTGGACGTTGGAGATTTGAGGAAAGCTGCTCCTAGTACGAGAGGACCGGAGTGGACGAACCTCTGGTGTTCGGGTTGTCACGCCAGTGGCACTGCCCGGTAGCTATGTTCGGACGGGATAACCGCTGAAGGCATCTAAGCGGGAAGCCCCTTCCAAGATGAGATCTCCCCGGGCCCTCGAGGCCCCTGAAGAGCCGTTCAAGACCAGGACGTTGATAGGCCGGGTGTGTAAGCGCTGCGAGGCGTTGAGCTAACCGGTACTAATTGCTCGTGCGGCTTGACTATATAACACCCAAGACAACTGCGATAACCTTGATCGTAAAGCACTTCAATCTCATCCATCCCAGTGATCAACCGTTTTGCCTGACGACCATAGCGGTCTGGAACCACCTGATCCCATCCCGAACTCAGCAGTGAAACAGACCAGCGCCGATGGTAGTGTGGCGTTGCCCATGCGAGAGTAGGTCATCGTCAGGCTCTTAATCCCAAAACCCCGACAGCTAACGCTGCCGGGGTTTTTTATTGGCCGTTAGAAAGAGATGACCTACGGGACCCGCCCCCACAACTTTGTCTTTTCCCTCCCCATATAGTTTAATCCACCAGCTTGAACCCAAATGATCATCGACCACCAGGCGGGCCTATGAACACGAAACCACTATTGAGGCTACTCGCGGATGGCGAGACCCACTCCGGAGAGTCCCTTGCCGAGTCCCTGGGTATCAGCCGTACGGCGATCTGGAAGCAGGTGCGTAAGCTTCAGGAGGAAGGTATTCAGGTAGAAACCATTCGCGGCCGTGGTTATCGGTTGCCCGCTCCCATGGACATGCTGTCGGAAGACAGCATTCGCGAAGGCCTGACTGCTTCCCTCAGGGAAAATATCTCCCTGGCTGTCCATGACCGGATCGATTCCACCAACAGCGACATTACCCGCCGTTGGCAGCAGGGAGAGGCCGGACTGCTGGTCTCCATCGCCGATTGCCAGGAGCAGGGGCGAGGTCGGCGGGGGCGTCCATGGCAGAGTCCGGTTGGGAAGAACCTTTATATGAGTGTCGGTGTTTCGATCTCGCGGGGCTTTACCGGGCTTGAAGGATTAAGTCTGGTGGCTGGTCTGGCGGCGATCGAATCACTGGGCCTGCCGGAGGAGGTCAGGCCCGGGCTGAAGTGGCCAAATGACCTGCTGGTGGATGGCCAGAAGCTTGCGGGTATCCTGATTGAGCTTCAGGGTGAGCTGGAGGGAGCGGTCCGTGTGATCGTGGGTATTGGACTGAATGTGCATATGACGGACGCCGAATCAGTGGATCAGCCCTGGACCAGCCTGTCCCTGGCGTTGCCTGGGGAGTCATGGGTCCGTAACCGCGTGGCCGCCAGTGTACTGAACCGGCTTGCCGCGCGACTCGATACCTTCGAACAGGAAGGGTTTGCGCCCTTTGAGGAGCTGTGGAACCAATACGATATTTTCCGGGGCAAGACGCTCAGGGCCACCAGTGGTGACCTGTCCGGTGTTGGTTGTGGCGTTGATGATGCCGGTCATTACCTGCTGGAGACCGGGCAGGGGGTGCAGCGAATCAGCGCCGGAGAAATCAGTCTGCGGGTGGTTTGATGAAGCTCCTGATCGATGCCGGCAATACCAGGATCAAGTGGCAACTCCGGGATAAGGGGCAGGTGCTCCACTCGGGTGCTGGCTTGCTTGAATCGGACCAGCTGTTTGAAGGTATTACGCCTGCCCACTGGCGAAAGCTATCGTCCGTGGCTGTCTCGACGGTACGCTCCGAGGCGGCGCGTCGCGATCTGGAGAACACCATCGCCACCTACACCCGTCTGCCGGTGCGGTTCTTCTGGACCCGGAGAAAATTTGGCTCCCTGACCTGTGCCTACGAGGACGCATCAACTATGGGCGCCGATCGGTGGCATGCCCTGATCGGTGCCTGGGACATGATTGGCGGGGCCTGTGTGGTGGTGGATGCCGGCAGCGCCATCACCCTGGACTGGATTGACGACAGGGGCGGGCACCTGGGTGGTTACATCCTGCCGGGTCGCGACATGATGGTCGCTTCCTTGAGGCAAAGCACGGCCCGGGTGATGTTTGATGACAGCCAGGCCGTGGTCAATACGACACCGGGTCGCTCGACTGCGGAGTGCGTATTCCACGGGGTTAGTTGGTTGATCCAGGCGTTGGCCTCGGAACTGGGGCGGCAGGTGGCGATACCGGTTCTTGTCACAGGCGGGGATGGTTCCCTTATAAAGAAGGCGCTGGATACCGCCGGTCCGGATAGCTTAGCGGTCTCTCGTCTGTGTCCGGGCCTGGTGCTTGATGGCCTGGCCCTCGTGGAGGCGGAATAGTGCGTTGGCTGGTGTTACTGTTGGTTGTTGCCAACCTGGCGCTTTTTTTCTGGTTCTCTACGGGGGATCCGGGCAACGTGCGTTCCGTGGACGAGGGGCGACTGCCGCGAGTGTCCGAAATAGAGCTCATTGACCAGCAGAGTGTGGCGGAAACAGGGGATGAGCAGATTGGTGACGATGCGACTCCCGGGGTGGAATCCCCGCCAGTCAGTGAGCCTGCCCTCGAAGAGGCTGCCGAATCGGTCGGCCAGCCCCGGGAGGCATCCCGTCAATGCTTCGTTATCGACGGGTTCGAGGAGGAGTTCGCCGCCCAGGCCTACCGGGAACAGCTTTCCGTCGGAACGCATAACATTAAGTTCGTCGGAATAACGGAGCAGGTTGAGTCCCTGGAGCCGTTCCACTGGGTCATCGTCCCGCCACTGGAAACCCGTGACGAGGCGCTGCAGCGCTACCGGGAGCTGGTCAATCAGGGGGTCGAGGCCTATGTGGTGCCATCCGGAGAACGGGAAAATGCCATTTCCCTGGGGCTGTTCCGGTCCCTTCAGTCTGCGGAGGGCGTACTCCGCCGGCGCCAGGCACAAAATATCAACGCGATACTGGTAAAGTTCCCCCGAAATCGTATAAGCTACGCGCTCGTTTTTGAGGGGGTAGCGCCATCGTCACTGGACGATTTTGGGGGCGCCTCCGCGGAAGGTGGCAGCGGGCTACAACTGATTGAAATCAGTGATTGTGAAGGTGTTGCAACCGCTGAAAAAAATCCGTAGTATACCGCCCTCGCTGATGAGGCGAGCGTGAGCTGGCGTAGCTCAGTTGGTAGAGCAGCTGACTTGTAATCAGCAGGTCGGGGGTTCGATTCCGTCCGCCAGCTCCACTTAAGTTTTTGGAGTGTCTCCGGGTTCCGGAGTCATCTCTGGAGGGGTTCCCGAGTGGCCAAAGGGATCAGACTGTAAATCTGACGCGTAAGCTTCGCAGGTTCGAATCCTGCCCCCTCCACCACTTATTGATGCGGGCATCGTATAGTGGCTATTACCTCAGCCTTCCAAGCTGATGACGCGGGTTCGATTCCCGCTGCCCGCTCCAATTTGGTTGAATGCTCATGTAGCTCAGTTGGTAGAGCACACCCTTGGTAAGGGTGAGGTCGGCGGTTCAAATCCGCCCATGAGCTCCATTTTATCCGGTCAACGTTACTGTCCTGTTGATTAGGGAGATTGGTCGAATGTCTAAAGAGAAATTTGAACGTAATAAACCGCACCTGAACGTGGGCACCATTGGTCACGTGGACCATGGTAAGACCACTCTGACGGCGGCACTGACTCGCGTATGTCACGAAGTGTGGGGTACAGGTTCTGCCAGCGCATTCGACCAGATCGATAACGCTCCGGAAGAGAAGGCGCGTGGTATCACCATCGCGACGTCTCACGTTGAGTATGATTCCCCGAACCGTCACTATGCGCACGTAGATTGCCCGGGCCACGCTGACTATGTGAAGAACATGATCACTGGTGCGGCGCAGATGGACGGTGCGATCCTGGTATGTTCCGCGGCTGACGGCCCCATGCCGCAGACCCGTGAGCACATCCTGCTGTCCCGTCAGGTTGGCGTTCCTTACATCGTGGTCTTCCTGAACAAGGCTGACATGGTGGATGACGAGGAGCTGCTGGAGCTGGTCGAGATGGAAGTTCGCGACCTGCTGAGCCAGTACGACTTCCCGGGTGACGACACTCCGATCATCACCGGTTCCGCGCTGATGGCGCTGGAAGGCAAGGATGACAACGAGATGGGTACTACCGCTGTGAAGAAGCTGGTAGAAGCCCTGGACGACTACCTGCCGGAGCCGGAGCGTGCCATCGATCAGCCGTTCCTGATGCCGATCGAGGACGTCTTCTCCATCTCCGGTCGTGGTACCGTTGTGACCGGCCGTGTTGAGCGTGGTATTGTCAAGACTGGCGACGAAGTGGAAATTGTAGGTATCAAGGATACCGTCAAGACCACCGTTACCGGTGTTGAGATGTTCCGCAAGCTGCTGGACGAAGGTCGTGCCGGTGAGAACATTGGTGCGCTGCTGCGTGGTACCAAGCGTGACGACGTTGAGCGTGGTCAGGTACTGGCGGTGCCGGGTTCCATCACTCCGCACACCAAGTTCGAGTGCGAAGTGTACGTGCTGAGCAAGGACGAGGGTGGTCGTCATACTCCGTTCTTCAAGGGCTATCGTCCTCAGTTCTACTTCCGGACCACTGACGTGACTGGCTCCTGTGAGCTGCCGGAAGGCGTAGAGATGGTAATGCCGGGTGACAACGTGAAAATGTCTGTGACCCTGATCGCTCCGATCGCCATGGAAGATGGTCTGCGCTTCGCGATTCGCGAAGGTGGCCGTACCGTTGGTGCCGGCGTGGTCTCCAAGATCGTCGAGTAAGTCGCTCCGATGATC